>JAADHP010000253.1:6839-14096 GCA_013151785.1 Nitrospirota bacterium
CTTATGAATAGTTGTTGTGTTTTTATCGGACACTACTGCCTTGTAACTCCAAATATTTTTAGATTATCATAGTCCTACCATGGGACAAGAGACATTATGGATAATTGAAAGTGTGAATAATGAAAAGTTCCCCTATCGTCTGACCATCAGACAGGGCGATAAGATATTACTTGCTCTCAGGGTGCAGGATAAGTGGCCGGGACAAAAGGGTAACATTTTTTGTATAAGAGAAGAAAAAGGTGAATGGGACCCTCCTTTGCACGAAATTGAAAGGGTTCAGGTGATTTCCATCAAGAGATTTGGTAAAAGACTTGCCATTGTCCTTGACAGAGCAAAAAACAAAAGATGCGACTTTCTTTTTCTTACGAAGAAATACAAGACCAGAGAGGGAGAGTATGAACAGATATTCTGGAGAACAGAAAAGGCCCTCAGGGAAAGAACCCCAAGGGTAAAACTCTCTACATATTATGCTGGACAGCTGAACATAGCAATTGATACAGGAGAGAGATACCCCTGGAGGTTTCCAGGATGCCATACAGAGAGGAGAAAGCTCCCGGTAGGTGACTATGCTCTCATAGAGGACGACAAAATAATTGCCGTTGTGGAGCGAAAGACCTATGATAATGTTCTTTCGGAATTCGGAAGGATGTCAGCCTTTCACCATCAGCTAAACGAACTCTCTTCCTATAAGAATTCCGCAGTTGTTATAGAAGCAAATTACTCGGACTTTTTTAAGGAAGACAAATTAAGGTATTACACACCCAGCTTTTCTGCAAAGGCTATTGCCGAACTGTATGCCTTACATCCGGGCCTGACAATTATCTTCGCAGGTAACAGGAAACTTGCCATGGAATGGACATTCAGGTTCTTCAGCGCCCTTATTGCACATAAAGCTGATACTCCCCACATGAAAGTGGCTGAGGTGATAGAGAACTACGGATTACCACCTGATACACAGGGCGGAATATTTTTTGACATTAAAAAGACTATAAAAAATGAATTCCCGAATGTTTTCAGTCGGTCTGATATTAAGCAAAGATTCCCCAATGTATCTGATTCAACCATCACAAGAGTTTTAAATGATCTGAAAAGAGAGTCCCTGATAAGGTGTGAGGGTAGAGGGAAATTGAGTGTCTGGGTGAAAGCAACTCCGGATTTTAATATTGATTTAGATGAATCATCAGCCTAAAATATGTGAATCACATAAAAATGTGATATAATATTTTTATTAATCGCAAGGAGGCTCATAATGGAAAGGCAAAACGTAACATTATCAATTGATAAATCGTTACTTAAAAAAGCAAAGATGTTAGCTGCAAGCGAGGATAAATCTTTGAGTGCATTGATCAGGGAATCTCTTGAAAAACGCATCAGAGAGACTACAGGATTCAAAAAAGCCCAGGCCAGGCAGTTGAAAATACTCAAAAAAGGATATGATTTAGGAACCAAAGGCAAGTTGCCCATATCAAGGGAATCGTTGCATGAGCGGTGAGAAAATTTTTCTGGATACAAATATTATTGTTTATGCCTATGATAAGTCGGCTGGAGAAAAGCACAGGATAGCAGCAGATATAATGATTGAATTATGGAAAAGAGGCAATGGAGTAGTCAGCCCCCAGGTACTTCAGGAATTTTTTGTTATTACAACAAGGAAGATCTCCAAGCCCCTGAAAGTAAGTGTAGTAAAAGAGATAATCAAAGACCTTCTGGTATGGGATGTTATAGTAAATGATAGTGAAACAATCCTTTCTGCTATAGACATACATCTTAAGTATAAATATTCTTTCTGGGATTCAATGATAATCAGTGCGGCTTTGCAAGGAGGGGCTTCTCGATTATACTCTGAAGACTTTTCAAATGGACAGACTATCAAGGGAATGACCATTAAAAATCCATTTTTATAAAAATGGTTATTAAAAATCTTTTTTAATAAATTATGCTACATATTGATGGCAGCTTTGGCGAAGGTGGTGGTCAGATACTGAGGACAGCCCTTGCACTGTCCTCTATTCTGCAAAAACCCATTCATATCTTCAATATCAGAAAGGGCCGCAAGAGGCCAGGACTTATGCCACAGCACCTCATGTGTGTAAGGGCCCTGAAGGAGATAACTGACGCTGAGACAAAGGGCGACTCTAAGGGCTCTACAGAGCTTTATTTTTCACCCCAGAGGATAAGGCCCGGCAGTTATAGCTTTGATATTGGCACAGCAGGCTCTGCAACTCTTCTCTTACAGGCACTCCTGCCGCCACTCCTGTTCTCTGACAGTCCCTCAATTGTGGAAATTACAGGAGGCACCCATGTGCCATTCAGCCCTCCCTTTGATTACTTTAAAGAGGTGCTTGTTCAACTTCTGAAAAGGCTTGGTTTTCGGATCAGGGCAGATATTGAATCCTATGGCTTTTATCCGGTAGGTGGTGGCAGGGTTACTGTAGAGATAAATCCTGCGGATTCCTTTAAGCATATTGAACTCACTGAACGAGGTGCGTTAATGAGCATTGAGGGTATTTCTGCAGTGGGTGGTTTGCCATTAAGTATCGCAGAACGTCAGAAGAATGAGGCAGAGGCAATCTTGAGTTCCAGGGGGTTTTCTCCGGAAATAAAAACCGCTTCTGTCCCAACGCCCGGAAAGGGTACCTATATCTTTTTAAAGGTAGTGGCAGAGAATATCGCAGCCGGGTTTTCCTCCCTTGGTGCAAGGGGAAAAAGGGCTGAGGCAGTTGGTGAGGAGGCAGTTGAGGAGTTGATTCAGTATATAAACAGTAATGCCTGTCTTGACCATCATCTCTCTGATCAGATACTTGTCTATATCACCCTTATTGGTGGCCAATGGCGGCTCAGCACCTCCAGGATCACAGAACATCTGAGGACAAACCTCTGGTTGATTGGAAGGTTTCTGGATGTAGAGTATAAAATAGAAGACTCTGTTGTGGAGATTAAAAGCAAGGGAGTATCCCAAATCCACCGATAAGGTTATATATGGTAGTAGTGGTGTCCAAAATAATTTCAGATTTGTAACAAGGCAGGGTGCCGAAGAAAAATAAGCACCACACCTTTGAAAAAAAAGAACTTCCATTATGGAAATAAGGCCCAGAGGTGGTTCATCATCCCATTGATGCAATGAGATTTGAATTATAAAAAAACAAAGTCTTTTCGGTCTTCAGGTGATAGATAAGCGTCTTGATGTAAGTCACTGTCGGTATTGCTACATGGCCTTCTTCACCACCTCTGGGCCTGTATAACTGGTTCTTTACTTGATTCAGGCTATGGTATTGAAAATAGGGTTTCCCTATTGAGTAATCCTGTGGATTGTCTTATTTTTATGAGGTGCCCTGCCTTGGTCCTAAGGGGTCTTAGATATGATATAGTAGTGGTATGGTAGAGTCTTACACATCCCAGATACCCCCAAAAATCTTACGATTTTTCGGGGGCCCCTCATTCTCGACGTGCATTCATGCACGTCTCCGAGGGAATTTTGCGATTTGCCAGAGCTTTGAGGGGCAAAGCCCCTCAAACTCCCCGGAGTATAATCTGTTTTTTTCCTTTTCTCCGGGGTCTCAGGGGCAAAGCCCCTGAAGACCAATCTTATGCAAAATTCAAATCCATTCAGACTCTACCATACCACTACTTTCAGCTATTCTTTGTTACTATTACAGTTGGATTGGAGGATTTATATTTGTTTGGTTACATTACTGTCCGATAAACCGTATTAACCACTTGTAGGATAGGGATATTAGTTTTTCGTCTCATTCTCACAGGCCATCTATGGCCTGTTCCGAGGAAATTTTGCGATTTGCCATCCAAGGCAAATCTTACGCAAAATTTAAACCGCTCAAAATTAATATCCCCTATCCTTAATGAATAGTTGCTGTATTTTTTACTGAACACCACTGGTTTGGTTATATTATGGATAAAATGTGAAAGGAGGTTATTGTCAGTGAAAGAGAAAACCATAATACTCCTTGGTCACTCGCTGATTGAATATGGCGACTGGCAGGAGTGGCTTCCGGAATTCAATGTAGTAAACCTTGGTGTTGCTGGTGAGACTACAGAGGGTCTTGCATCCAGGATGGAATACATCCTGGAAAATTATCCGAATGCTGATTATTATCTCATTATGTCAGGCATAAACAATATTGCCATGGACGATTATAACTTCATAGACACCTATAAATGGATTATCAAGAAACTGCGGGAGTCCTTTCCAGATTCACAGGTCATAGTTCACAGTATCCTGCCCTGTAAGATTGAGTTCATAGATAATAATGTAATTAAACAGATGAACGAAAGACTCAGGACCATCACAGAGAGCGAGGGGGCGCATTTTCTGGACCTTTATGACAGGTTTGTTGACAGCAATGGTGAGGTGATCAGTGAATATCTCCTTGATGACGGGGTTCATCTGAGCAATGCCGGGTACAGGGTATGGGTTGATGTATTGAGGAAGATTATTCAGTAATGTTGTATTTTCTCAAGATAGTGGTGTAAAACTCTTCAATATCTTTCAGGTTGTTTCTAAGGATTGATTTCAAAATATCTACATCAATGGATGTATAGTCATGGACTGCTATGTTTCTGAAGCCAATCATTGATTGCATTTTTTTCATAAGTTCATCATCAATTACACCTGCATCTCTTAAAATCCTGAAGTTCTCCTTTATAGAGGATGCAAGACCAAGCCCTTCAGAGGCAATTATATGGGTTGCTATATCAATGGTTGCCTCTATTGCCCTCTGAAGATTTAAAACGAATATATCCTGTTTATCAATATCATCAAGGGTTTCAGGTTTGTCATCTGTGGTTTCGTGAATCCTTCTCAGACACCGCTGGATATTGCCCACCTTTGCAAGAATCACGTCAGGCTCTGGCATATATCCTTCCCCTGAGTATTTTTTCTTCCTGTTCCCTTCTCACTCTCTTGAGGTCATCATATTCCTTGATGGTTCTTGAGAAAAATTCATTATAAACTGACTCGTTGACCTTTTTAATTACCCTACCCTTTTTTAGAACCTGCATCTTTATTATGGGAGAAGCATCGTTAAGCACAACAATATCAGTCTCCCGTCCTGTAATTCTGGAGATACCCTCCATTATCTCTGAGAGCTGGGAAAGGTCGGGCATTTCCTTAAAAAGTATGGCAACATCCACATCACTTTCCCCTGTGAGCCTGTCTTCAAGGAAGGAACCGAAGACAAAGGCAAGCAGTACTTCTCTTCTGGTATTCAGAAATGTCACAATATCTGAGATGTTCTTCTGACTGTCCATACGGTTATTTTACCACAACAGTTGAACATTTCAAAGATAGGTAATGCTAAAATAATTATAACTTTTCATAACCATTCAAAAAGATTATATAAGTGAAAGGCCAGGGGTGCAGTGAATACAGTCAACAGTCAGGAGTCAGGAGTCAGAAGGGTGTAACACCTTTGAAAATAGAAAAATCCTTCTGAAACAAGGGGTAGAGGTGGTTCATCATCCCATTGATGCAATAGGATTTATTAAAATATTAAAAGAACTGAGTCTTTTCAGCCTTCAGGGGATAGATAAGGTTGCTGGTGGATGTTACTGTAGGTATTGCTACATGGTCTTCCTCACCACCTCTACCCCTTTTCAATTGAAACCTGATTTAATTTTGTTCTGTCTTTCAATAAAGGTACGAACAGAGACTGATCCTGTGGATTGCATTATTTTTATGAGGTGCCCTGCCTTGTTTCTATACATTCTGGACAGATATACTGCAATATACAAATTAAAAATGCTATATTAAATCATGGTTATTGAGGATACTGTAAAAATAAAGGGCAGGATTGAAAAGGAAGAGGCACTGGAGATCTTCAGAAACACTGACCTTCTGACACTTGGCTTTCTGGCAGACGAGGTTAGAAAAAAGCTTCACCAGGAAAATATTGTCACATTCATTGTGGACAGAAATATCAACTACACCAATGTATGTATCAATCGATGTAGGTTCTGTGCCTTCTATAGAGAAAAGGACTCATCTGATGCATATCTAATCTCAAAGGATGAACTATTCAGAAAGATAGAGGAAACCCTTGAACAGGGTGGAACTCAGATACTTATCCAGGGAGGGCTTCATCCTGACCTGGGAATTGATTTTTATGTAGATATGTTGCGATCAATAAAGGACAAGTTTCAGATTAATATTCATGGATTCTCTCCTCCTGAGATTCAATATATAGCCCGGAAGGCAGGCAAACCTGTACGCGATGTCCTGATCATCTTAAAGGAAGCAGGGCTGGACTCGATTCCTGGTGGTGGTGCTGAAATCCTTTCGGACAGAATCAGGGAGCAAATCAGTCCCAATAAGATAAAAACAGATAAATGGCTTGAGGTTATGGCAGAGGCACATAATCTGGGTATGAGAACCACGGCAACCATGATGTTTGGCACATATGAAACTGAAGAGGATATCATCGAACACCTTGATGCCATAAGGTCATTACAGGACAGAACAGGGGGATTTACTGCCTTTATCCCATGGACATTTCAACCTGGTAACACAGAGATTGAAAGACTTCAGTACAGTTCTATCAGTGATTTCAATATCAGAAAAATCCAGACTGCAACAGCTATTGAGTATTTACGGGTACTCTCCTTTTCAAGGCTCTATCTTGATAATATTAAAAATATCCAGGCCTCATGGGTAACGCAGGGACTCAAGGTTGCACAGATTGCACTCAGGTTTGGTGCCAATGATTTTGGTTCCACAATGTTAGAGGAGAATGTGGTTAGGGCAGCAGGTGTATCCTATCGTGTCAGCAAAGAGGATATTATAAACGCCATTCGTACTGCAGGCTTCAAGCCAGCCCAACGTGATACCTATTACAATATATTGAGATTCTTTTAAATCTGTTCTGCTACAAGGTTCAACAGGGGTAGCACCTGCCCCACAACTATCTTTCTTCCATAACAGGGATTCAAAAATTTTCTTCCAACTCCAGCAATAAAGTTCATAGCAGTGGTATGGTAGAGTCTTACACATCATTCTCGACGTGCATCCACGCACGTCTCCGAGGGAATTTTGCGATTTGCCATCCACGGCAAATCTTATGCAAAATTCAAAACCGTTCAGACTCTACCATACCACTGCTTTCAGCTATTCTTTGTTATTCTTATAGGCTGGACTTGGATTTTAATTAACCCCCTATAAGCCCATAATCCTGAAGGATCTGTTGAAGCTTTGCTTTATTTGATTCAGCCATTTCACAAAGTGGCAATCTGAACTCCTCTTGAATC
>JAADHP010000031.1 GCA_013151785.1 Nitrospirota bacterium
CTGAGGAGGCTATTATAATCTACAGAAGATCCATGGAGGAATTACCTGCAAGGCAGGAGGAGGTAAAGCATGCTGTAGAGGAAGGTGTGCGATTTGAACTCTGCACAAACCCTGTCAGGATTATTGGTGAGGATGGCTGGGTACGGGAGATAGAGTGTATCAGGATGGAACTAACTGAGCTTGATGAGACAGGCAGACGCAGGCCTGTTCCTATCAAAGGCTCTGAGTTCAGGATGCCTGCTGATTTGGTGATTATAGCCATTGGTACAAAGGCGAATCCTCTACTCCTTGAGAATATCAGAGGCATTGACTTAAACAGCAGGGGTTATATAACTGTTGATGAAAAGACGGGGAGGACAAACATTGAGGGACTATTTGCCGGTGGCGACATAGTTACAGGTTCAGCTACTGTTATATCGGCCATGGGTGCTGGAAGAAGGGCTGCACAGGCCATAGATGAATATCTCAAGATCAAGAGAGAGAAAAAAATTTCACAGACTCTCTGATTAGCCTTATTTTTGTAATTTAAGTAAAGTTGAGGTCCAGTATTAAATTCGCTTTTTAACTCATGCTGTGTTAGGAATCAACAGTCAACTCTGGATAATCTTCATCCACCGATTGATGAGATGAATATAATAACTTTATAAGAAATTTTTACTTTACCTGTTTTTTCTTGTTATGGTAAACTCTAAATTCAAATCTTATATGTGAAAAATAGTTACATAATCTTTATCCTGTGTAATTCAGTAAAAATAAAAGATAGAAAAACAATCCAGGAGAGGTGAAGTTATGTTAATAATTGGTGAAAAACTCAGCATTATAGCAAAGCGGGTAAGAGAGGCCATGATGAACCGTGACAAGGGGCCCATTCAGGAGATAGCCAGAAAACAGGCTGAAGCAGGAGCTGGAATGATAGATGCCAATATAGGACCTGCAGAGGATGGGGGAGAGGAATTAATGGAGTGGATGGTGACCACCATTCAGGAGGCAGTGTCTCTCCCTGTATGTCTTGACACAACCAATCATGCAGCTATAGAGGCAGGCCTCAAGGTTCATAACAACGAATATGGCACACCCATGATCAATTCAACCTCCAATGATCCTGAGAGATTTCCCATGCTTGAACTGGCTGCAAAATACAACTGTCTTATAATCGGCCTTACTGTGGGCAAGGGAGGTCTGCCTGCAGATGAAGAAGAACGTGCAGCCATTGCTGCAGAGATAATGGCAAGGGCAATGGAGTATGGAGTGCCCCTTGAAAACCTCTATCTCGACCCTCTTGTGCTTCAGATAGCCACAACCCAGGATCAGGCAATAAAGGTAATCAGGGCTGTGGAGATGTTTCAGCAGTTAAACGAGCCACCCATGAAGACCGTGGTGGGGCTGAGTAATATATCAAATGGCTGTCCAAAGGCCAATACTGAATAAGTATTATTTCCTGATGCTGCTGAATGCCGGGCTTGATGCAGCCATAGCAGACCCTGCTGAGATGAAAGAGGCCATGGAGGAAAAGCCTCTCTTTGATGCTGTGCTGGCAGGCCAGGAGATAGAGGATAAAGAGAAGATGCGGATAATAAAGAAGACAATAGATGTTATCGAGGGCAATACCCTCTACGCCCACTCCTATCTGGAGATGTAACAACAAATAACAACTAACTAATAACCAAGTAACCAGTAACCAATATTTATATATGGAGGTATAAAAATGGCTTTTGTGGAACCGAAAGAGATACTTTCAGGAAGAGTTATACCTGTCACTATAGGAACAGAGATTCAGCAGACCTTTGGTGGAGAGAATACTCTACCCTTTCACAAGTTTGAAGGAGAGATACCGAACAGGCCATTGATAGCCCTTGAGATACAGGATGTGACGCCAGAGGAATGGCCTGAAACAGTAAAAAAGGTCTTTGAAGGTGTTAGTGATGATCCTGTGAAATGGGCAAAATACTGTGAGGATGAGCTGAAGGCAAAGGCAATAGCCATCAGGCTTGTGGGAACCCACCCTGACAACAAAGACCTTTCTGCAGATGATGCTGTGAAAGTAGTGAAAGGTGTACTTGATGCTGTAAAGGTACCTCTCATAATCCTTGGAAGCAATCATATTGAAAAGGACGCAGAGGTCTTGCCCAGGGTTGCCGAGGTGGCAAAGGGGCGTAACTGTATTATAGGCAAGGCACAGGAGAAGAACTACAAGACCATTGCAGCAGCTGCCATGGCGAATGACCATAAACTGATAGCAATGAGTGAGCTTGATATAAACCTCTCAAAACAATTAAATATCCTCCTTACCCAGATGGGGTTCAGTAAAGAAAAGATAGTAACTGATCCCATGTGTTCTGCCCTTGGCTATGGGCTTGAATATACCTATTCGGTGATGGAGAGGATTCGGCTGGCTGCACTTGCCCAGAATGACGAGGTTATGCAGCCTCCATTGCTTGGTGACGTGGGAATGTATGTCTGGAAGATTAAAGAGACCCAGGCTTCAGAGGAGACACTTCCTGAATGGGGCTCCCTTGAGGAGCGAGGTATCCTCTGGGAGGCCATGACTGCCTCAAGCCTTATGCTTGCAGGTGCAGAACTTCTGATTATGCGCCATCCCAGGGCAGTGGAGATGGTGGAGAGGTTTGTGGACGAGTTGATGTAAGGGGTGCAAATATACCAATAACAAATAACCAATAACTTTTCTGGAGGTTATAAAATGGCATTAAGTGGAGTTGAGATATTCAAGCTTTTACCAAAGACAAACTGCAAAAAGTGTGGGTTCCCCACCTGTCTGGCCTTTGCAATGAAGCTTGCCCAACGACAGGCCTCACTGGATGCCTGTCCTGATGTCTCTGAAGAGGCAAAGAAGATACTGGGTGAGGCATCAGCACCACCAATCAGGCCCATAACCTTTGGCACAGGAGATAAGGCAGTAAAGATGGGTGAGGAAACCGTACTTTTCAGGCATGAAAAGAAGTTTGTAAACCCCAATGCATTTGTCCTTGAGATAAAGGATACAGAGGACGATGCCACAGTGGAGGCAAAATTAAATGATGTGCTTACCTCTGAGATAAACAGGGTGGGCCAGCTTCTCAGGATTGATGGGATCTGCATTACCAATGAATCAGGTGATGCAGGAAAATTTCAGGTGCTGGTCGAGAAGGTTGCCTCAAAGGCGCCAGAGGTGCCGGTGATTGTTGCTACAGATAATCCGGAGGCTGCAGAGGCTGCAATAAAGCCCTTTTCAGGTAAAAACGCCATCCTGTATGGTGTTACTGATACAAATGCAGAAAAAATGGTGGAGATTGCCAAGGCAAATAAGGCAATTGTTGGTGTCAGGGCTGAAGGGCTTGAGGCTCTTTCCTCCCTTACTGAAAAGGTCAAGGGTCTTGGTGTGGAGGATATGGTGATTGACCCAGGTGCACGTACTGCCTCTGAGATGCTTGAGTACAATACATACATAAGAAGGGCTGCCATCAAGAAGAACTTCAAACCCCTGGGGTATCCTGTGATCAATTTTGCCCAGAGAGATGATTCCATGTATGAGGCCCTTGTGGCAGGTCTTGGTGTTTGTAAATATGCTTCCATAGTTGTTCTGAGTTCTGCACAGAAGTGGAAGAACCTTGCTCTGTTCACCCTCAGACAGAACATCTACACTGACCCACAGGTGCCCATGCAGGTGGAGCAGAAGATATACAAGATTGGTGAGCCCACACCTGATTCACCCCTGCTTATTACCACAAACTTCTCGCTTACCTACTTTATTGTTTCTGGTGAGGTGGAGAATGCAAAGGTGCCAGCCTATCTTGCAGTCATGGACTGTGAGGGGCTGAGCGTGTTAACTGCATGGGCTGCCGGTAAATTCACGGGTTCCAAGATAGCAAACTTTATAAAGGAAAGTGGTATTGAGAACGAGATAAAGCACAGGGAACTGATAATCCCTGGCTATGTTGCCATCCTTAGTGGTGCTATTGAGGAGAAGTTAGAAGGCTGGAAGGTTACAGTCGGTCCAAGAGAGGCAAATGCACTGCCAGCATTTTTAAGACAGAAGGTGGCATAACATATAAGTTATTTTAATAAAACTGAAACAGCGGTTGACTTAATAAACAAAAAACTATAAAAATTATATAAAAGACAAAATTTCTTACAATTTCTTATTTGATAGGAGGTTCAAATGTCGAAGATAATAGCCTCAGCTGCTATACGTGGCTCCCACAAGGTCTTCAAACAGGCTGAGGAGTTGCTCCAGAAGGTTATTGCAGAAAAAGGTGATAATTACGAATTTGAGTTTCCTGATACAGCCTATTACCTGCCCATGATCTATGCTATTACAGGGTTTGAGGTGAAGACTCTTAAAGACATGAAAGAGGCGCTCCGTATGGCCCAGGACCTGCTTCATGATGAACCAGATGAGAAGCTATGGACACCCTATCTTGGCGAGGCCCTTGACAGTGGAATGGCCACCCTCTTTGCAGAGGAGATATGGCTGGCTTTACGTTATATTGAAGGGCTTGAGCCAGAGAAGGATCCTGAGACAGGCTATGAGTACAATGGTTTTATAACCGATACCATTCAACGTAATCTTGGTATTCAGCTTGTTGACGGAAGAATGCCCGGGTTTGCAGCAATCATTGGTGCTGCCCCTGATGAGGACATAGCACTGAAGATTGTTCGTGAGCTTCAGGAAAAGAACATCCTTGTATTCCTGTCAGGCCAGTCAAAAGACAAAAACGGTAAAGTTACAAATGTTACAAGGCAGCTATTAAGCAAGAATATAGAGCTTGGATGGGATGTCTATGTAGTTCCTCTTGGGACTACTACAGAGCATACACTCTATGCACTTGACTGGGCAATCAGGGCATCAATGATATTTGGTGGTATGAAGCCTGGTGATTATAAAGGCAATCTTCGTTATACAAAGGACCGTGTCTTTGCCTTTGCCCTTGCCCTTGGAGAGATGGATGACATCAAGTGGGCAACTGGAGCGGGTGCAATAAATATGGGCTTCCCTGCGGTATGTGACACTGATGTACCTGTTATCCATCCCACAGGTGTGTGTCTGTATGAGGAGGTTGAGAAGGAACTTGACCACGACAAGATTGTACAGCGTGCCATTGAGGTGAGGGGGCTGAAGGTTGTGGTTGACAAACCACCCATCCCCATTGCCTATGGGTCTGCCTTTGAGGGTGAGAGAATTCGTAAAGAGGATACCTTTATTGAATTTGGAGGCACACGCTCACCTGCATTTGAATGGTGCAGACTCAGAGAGATGGATGAGATAGAGGATGGAAAGATTATCATTGTTGGTGATGACTGGAAGGAACGTTATGAGAAAGGTGGTGTTATGCCTCTGGGAATTCTGGTGGAGGTTGCTGGAAGAAAGATGCAGCAGGACTTCCTGCCTATTATTGAGCGGAGGCTGCACCATAACATAAATGAGGGACAGGGCATCTGGCATATGGGCCAGAGGGATATCAACTGGATACGTATCAGCCATGCTGCAAAACAGGCTGGATTCAGCCTTGAAGATATTGCAAAGATACACCATGCCATGACCCACAAGAGATTCACTGCAATTGTGGATAAGGTTCAGGTTACGCTCTTTACCAATGAAGAGGATGTAATCAAGTGGCGTGAGGAGGCAAGGGCAGAATGGAAGGCAAGGGATGAGCGCCTTGCTGCACTGACGGATGATTCAGTGGATACATTCTACAGTTGTCTTCTCTGTCAGAGCTTTGCCCCCTCTCATGTCTGCGTAATTACACCTGAGAGGCTTGGCCTCTGTGGTGCCTACAACTGGCTTGATGGTAAGGCAGCCTATGAGATAGATCCAACAGGTGGTAACCAGCCTGTGCCAAAAGGTCAACTTCTTGATGCAAGATATGGTCGTTATTCAGGAGTGGATGAATACCTCAAGAAGGCCTCTGGTGGCGCAGTGGAGACACTGAATCTTTACACAATCATGGAGAATCCCATGACATCCTGTGGATGTTTTGAATGTATAGTGGCAATCATACCAGAGGCAAATGGTGTGATGATTGTTCAGCGTGGACACACGGGCATGACACCTATTGGAATGAAGTTTTCCACCCTTGCAGGTACAGTGGGTGGAGGTGTCCAGACACCCGGGTTTATGGGAATTGGTGTGAACTTTATAACAAGCAAAAAATTCCTTTACGGTGATGGCGGCTTAAAACGGATTGTCTGGATGACCAAGGCATTGAAGGAAAGGGTAAAGGAGAAATTCGAACAAAGGGCTGCAGAGGAAGGTGTGCCAGATCTGCTGGATAAGATCGCTGATGAGACCATATGCGAGGATTCGGAGAAGCTTCTTGAATGGCTTACAAAGGTGGGCCATCCAGCCCTTGAAATGGAGCCAATGATATAAAGACAGCATATAAGCAATTAACGCAAATTGGAGGTAAAGAAATGGCTGAGAAGGTAATAAAAAGTGCTGACAAGGTGGCTGAGGAGATAATAGAATGGGCAGAGGCACATGGGCTTGAAACAGCCTTTGACAGGGCTGAGCGTCTCAAACCATGTCCTATCGGGCATAGTGGTGCATGTTGCAAGATCTGTTTTATGGGACCATGCAGGTTAGTTGGTCAGGATGCTGAAGAAAAGGCTGTGGGAACCTGTGGTGCCACATTGCCAGTGGTTGCTGCAAGGAATTTTCTCAGAATGGTTGCAGCTGGTACTGCAGCACATAGCGACCATGCCAGGGATATGGCCTATACCCTTCTTGAAGCAGCCACAGGAGAGGCCCCTGATTTTCAGATAAAGGATGTACAGAAGCTTCATAAACTTGCTGATATTCTTGAAGTTCCCACAGAAGGAAGAACCAAAGAGGATATCGCCAGGGATGTGGCAGAAAAACTGATTACCCAGTTTGGCCAGCAAAAAGGAGAGGTATCCTTTATAAAAAGGGCACCCAAGAAGCGTCAGGAGGTATGGCGTAAATGGGGCATTGTGCCAAGGGGAATTGACCGTGAGGTGGTTGAGGCAATGCACAGAACAAATATGGGAGTGGATCAGGATCCTGACAATCTTCTTATGAACGCCCTTAAGGTATCACTTGCTGATGGCTGGGCAGGTAGTATGATAAGCACAGATGTAACAGATATACTATTTGGTACTCCAAGACCAAGGAGGTCTCAGGCAAGCATCGGCATCCTGAAAGAGGATGAGGTTAATGTGGTTGTCCATGGCCATGAGCCCAGCCTTGCAGAGATGATAGTAGAGGTTTCCCAGGAGTCTGAGATTATAGAGTATGCAAAGAAGAATGGTGCAAATGGTATCAATCTGGTGGGAATGTGTTGTACTGCAAATGAGGTTCTCATGAGGCATGGTATCCCCACGGCAGGTGGCTTTCTCAATCAGGAGCTTGCCATAATGACAGGGCTTGCAGAGGCAATAATGGTGGATGTGCAGTGCATTATGCCTGCTATTGCTCAGGCTGCCAAGAAGTTCCACACAAAGGTGATTACCACATCTCATAAGGGAAAGATGATTGATGCAATACATATCCAGTATGATGAACACAGGGCAAAGGAGGTTGCCCGTCAGATACTGAGGCTTGCCATTGACAACTATAAAAATCGTACCACAGAGGGTGAGAGGGTTCATGAAACCAGTCCTGTGATAGCAGGGTTTTCTCATGAATACATTGATTATATGCAGGGTGGAAGGTTCAGGGCATCCTTCAGGCCTCTGAATGATGCTATTATGGCAGGCCGTATCAGGGGTGTGGCTGGCATTGTGGGATGTAACAATCCAAGAATAGCTGCCCAGGATAGTGTGCATGATTATCTTGCTATTGAATTCATCAAAAACGATGTGCTTGTGGTAACAACAGGCTGTGGTGCTGCTGCCTGTGCAAAGGCAGGTTTCATGACACCTGAAACAGCACTTGAAATGGCAGGACCTGGACTGAGAGAGGTCTGTGAAGCTATTGGTATTCCGCCTATACTGCATCTTGGTGCATGTGTGGACAACTCAAGGATACTGACCGTTGCCACTCAGATGGCAGAAGAGGGAGGCCTTGGTGAGGATATTGCTGACCTGCCAGCTGTTGGTATTGCTCCTGAATGGATGAGTGAAAAGGCCCTTGCCATTGGTTGCTATTTTGTAGCATCCGGGGTGTATACAATTTTTGGTTCAGAAAGCCCTGTGGAGGCTTCCTCAGAGGTTAAAAGGATCATGACCGAGGTCTGGGAAGAAAGAGTAGGTGGGAAGCTGGAATTCATTCCTGACCCTGAAGAGATACTGAAGAAATCCCTTGAGCATATTGACAAGAAGAGAGATGCCCTGAAATTGAGAAAGTACGAACCAGGCAGGTTCGGTGTGGAAAGGAAATTACTGAGCATGGCAGACAGGCGTAAACTTGAATCACCTGCCAGGCCACATGAGGGAGTTAAGTGATTTAAGATTTAAGATTTATGATTTGGGGTTGATGTGTACTTAACGGTGTAATAACATAAATTACAGGATTCCCGGAGGACAAATATGGATATAGAGAGCATTGACGTAGA
>JAADHP010000167.1 GCA_013151785.1 Nitrospirota bacterium
CTTCTGTTTCTTCTGCATGTAATAGGATATCTTTTTCAGAAACTCTGTCAGCTCACCGGTGCTCTCACCCGTAATAATGGCAGCCTTGAACATATCATCGAAGATTGTTGATTTTTTCAATGCCTCTGATAGTGATTTGCCTGTCTCTATCTCTGAGGTTAATCTATCAATCTCTTTGTGCAAGACAGTGTTTTTTATTATCCCCTTGGTTGCCCTGAGTGCCAGAACCATAGGGATGCCCTCCTGTAGTTGAAAGGCAAGTATCTCCGTTAGTCTTGCTATGGTGGCCTTTCTGTAGAGTTCAATTCGTATCAGGAACTGGTCAACCTTGGCTTTAAATCCCAGCCTGTGAAAATAGTATCTCCTGAAGAGAAGAAACAGAAGGGTCAGGAGAATTATTAAAATTAGTCCGTAACTCCTGAAGAACCCTCCTGCTGCAATAAGGAGTCTCGTAGACAGTGGTAGTTCTATCTTTACGGAGCTGAAAATTTTAAGCATCTTTGGAACAACATATATCAGGAGAAATCCTACAATGCCACTTCCTATCAGGGCTACAATCATGGGATAGGTAAGGGCGCTTTTGAGTTTGGCTTCCTGTTCTTTTTTCTGCTCTTCATGGTTTGCAATATCAAGCAGCAGATCAGCAAGCCCGCCTGTGGTCTCTGCAATTCGCACCATGTTAATATAGATCTCGGGGAAATAGCCTGAATATTTACGTAATGCCTCTGAGAATCTATTGCCCTCGGAGATATCCTTTTTTATCTCATTTAATATATCTGTGAGTCTCCTGTTTCCTGATTGTCTGATGACAACATCAAGTGCCCTTGTCAAGGGAAGTCCACACTTCAGCATAATGCCGATCTGGAAGAATAGATATCCCACATCAGGTTTCCTTGAAAGACTGATGAGCCTGCGCTTTCCCCTCACAGGTTCCACAAGGAAGGGTAGTATCTCCCTGGCCCTTATGCTTTGCTGAGCAGTGTTGATATCAGGTGCCTCTAATATGCCTGTTATCTCTTTTCCGCTTTTATTGTAGCCTTTGTATTTATAAAGAGTCATATTCTACTTAACACTCACAACTCACCACTAAAAAACTCATCCCTGTGTAGTTGCTGTAATCACCTCTTCCGGTGTGGTTATTCCTTTTCTAACAAGTTCTATTCCATGGGCAAACATGTCTTTCATTTTCTTCTGTCTCGCAAGTAGTTTAATCTGTGTTGAGCTTGGTTTTTTCATAATGAGTTTTCTCAGGTCGTCATCAATCAAAAGAAACTCGAATATACCTGTCCTTCCTCTGTATCCTGTGTTAAGACATTCTTCGCAGCCTTTCCCCCTGGAATATCTGTCTATCTTTATACCCCTTTGTTCGAATATGTACTGGAGTTCATCCTCCAATGTTACCTCTTCTTTACAGTTATTGCATATTTTTCTTACAAGACGCTGTCCGATAACAAGAAGCAGACTGCTTGAGATCAAGAATGGCTCAATATTCATATCCACAAGTCGGGCCACTGCCGTAGGGGCATCGGAAGTGTGAAGTGTGGTCAAAACAAGATGACCTGTAAGAGATGCCTGTATGGCAGCCTCAGCAGTTTCCTCATCCCTGATTTCACCAACGAGTATAATATCAGGGTCCTGTCTTAGAAAGGTTCTGATGGAACGTGCAAAGGTTACCCCTGTTGCAGGATTCACCTGTACCTGTGCAATGCCATCAACCCTGTATTCCACAGGGTCCTCAATAGTGACAATATTTATTGATTCATCCCTGATGTCATGTATGCATGCATATAATGTGGTGGTTTTACCACTGCCTGTGGGTCCTGTTACAAGGATTATCCCGTTTGGAGATCTGAGGAGCCGTTTAAGTATGCCCATTCTTTCAGGATCAAGGCCAAGACTTGAAAGATTAAGAATGGTTTCAGAACGCTGCAAAAGTCTCAACACTACTTTTTCCCCTGATGATGTGGGAATGGTGGAGACCCTGATATCTATAGTCTTCGTGCCAAACTGGATATTTATTCTTCCATCCTGAGGTCGTCTTGTTTCGGCTACATCCATGTTGGCCATTACCTTGATACGGGCAACAATAAAATCCTGCAGGCCTCTTTCAAGGGTCTTCACTGTTTTCAGTCTTCCATCGATACGGTATCTTACAATGAGATTCTTTTCTCGTCCTTCAATATGTATATCACTTGCTTCCGAGCGTATTGCGTTCATGATAAGCTGATTGACAAGTCTTACAACCGGCGCATCCTCACTGATGCCCTGAAGGATGTCATAATTCTCAGGTATGCTGATTGAGTCGTCTATCTCCATCTCAATATCTTCATCAAAGATATAAGAGAAATCCTCTGCTGTTTTAAGGAGTGTTTCCCTGTCAATGAATCTGCAGGTTGCTTTTCTGTTTGCACGAAGCGCAAGCAGAGTGGCCTTTCTCACGCCCTCATTATCACTGACAAGAAAGTATATATTCCCCTCATCAGCCTGAATAGGGAAAAAGTCAGACCTGTCCATATATTTCTTGTAGAGATGCAATATCTCGGAGGGTAGTTTGTCTATTTCAGGTATGATTCTGTTCATAGTTATATTATAACCAAATCCAGCGATAAAGCTATAGCAGTGCTATCAGTTATTCGTTATTATTCTTACAGATGGATTTGGGATCTTAATAAGAATATATCAATGTATCAAGTCCCTCTTTCTGGAGTTGTTCCTTCATTGAGATAGCATCAAGAAGGGCATTAAAAGTGCCCACAAGCACCCTGTAACCTTTTTTTCTGGAGTCCTCTCGTATAATGGTCTGGTATCCTTTATCTGTCAGATCATGGTAGAGGTTATTCGCATTCTCCAGTGATCTGAAGAAACCTACCTGTATGGCATATTGTTTTTTTACAGGGACAGGAGGCATCTCAGCAGAGGATTCAGCCTGTTTATTGTCAGCACGCAACAGGGTTTCTTTCTGGCGGCTGGCTTTTACAGCCAGACGGTTCTGGATCTTTTCTTCAGGGTTCAATCTGAAAGGTTTATTTCTGTAATCCCTATTTGAATATCCAGGCTTTTCAGGGCTGTTTTCCCGGGTATCGGCCTTGTGGGAAGTAATGATATCAGTTTCAGTGGAAATTTCCTTATCAGCTATATTCTCTGGTATATTCTCTGATGTTTCAGCATTACTGAAAAAGGGATTTTCAAATGATTCAGGACTGTCAGGGAGGCTGTCAATTCTGGCAAGATCATAGTCCAGTTCAATATCCTTCCCCTTTTCCACCCTGTCTGGCGATTCTGCCTGTTCTTTTCTGTCCCGAGCATCAGTGGCATCCACCACCTTTGTGTTTTCATCTTCTGAGGACTGTTTTTCTATCCCTTCGTCTCTTTCATTGCCATCATATGAGGGGTTCATTTGCTGATTATAGCCCACAGCCTTTTGCTTTTCTCTTGTCAGTTCTTCCATATTACCCCTGGTTCTGATAATCCTGGTTGTGATAAAGACCATCATATTTGTCTTTTCCACTGTCTTGTCCTTGGATCTGAACAGCCATCCAAGGATTGGGATATCAGAAAGTATGGGCACCTTCGTTTCGGTTATGGAATTGTCATTTTTTATCAAACCACTTATAACAACAGTCATATTGTTTTTTAATTTAACAGTGGTATTTGTACTCCTTGTGAGTGTAATAGGAGCTGAAGCAACACCTGTTGCTGTAGCAATGACCTTTTTTACCTCTTCTTTTATATTAAGCAATATGGTATCATTGTCCACTACATGGGGAAGTATCTTGAGCTTGATACCCACATCACGATAATCAAAGGTCTGTATGGGGTTGTTGTTTGCATCAAACTTTTCACTTATAAGAAAGGGTCTGTTTTCACCCACGAATACCTCTGCCTCTTCATTGTCAAGCGTTAAAAGCTGTGGTTTTGAAAGTATATTTATCCCTGATTTTGATTTTATTGCATTCACCAGTGCCGTGAGTGTGGGGAATTTTACGCCTTCATAGGTGATTACATTGCCAAGTATTCCAAGGGAAAACCCGCCAGGCAGTGCAGAGAGGTTGGGAGGCTTGCCTTCAAGTACAGGTGAGGAGAAATTCACTAAATCTCCAGTATTAAGAAAGGTTGCTGCGCCTGCTGTGTTCTTATCACCAGCACCAGCCAGCCATTCCACACCAAACTTGGCACCCTCTTCAAGGGTTGTTTCTATTATCAGGGCCTCTACAAAGATCTGATCACGAGGAATATCAAGCTTTTCTATAAGTGATTCCACCCTTGCATAAACCTCTGGGTCACCCACAACAGAGATGGTATTCGTGGCCTTGTCTGCAGCAACAATGGTTTTTTTCAATAAAGGTACCTTTCCCTTACCAGGTCTTGGCGTCATTTCAGATAGTATCTTGTTCAGGATCTTTTCCACATCCTCTGCCCTGGCATATTTTAGTTTAAATACCCGTGGCCTGGTGGCTGTCTCCTGAACCACATCAACTTTTGTGATGATCCTTTTTATGATTGCCATGTCTTCAGGCATGGCAGCAACCACAACAGAGTTGGATGACCTGTCTGCCATGAATACAGGCATGACCTTTGAGTAGTGAAGTTTGTTGAGCCCTATAAAAAAGCTTTTTATAGAATTAATAAACTCTGAGGCCTGCGTGTATTTGAGGGGGAAGATTTCAATCTGTACCTCCTTTCCCATGGTGCTCAGTATATTAATTATTTTTGATATATTCTTGAGGTTCTCTCCTTTGTCTTTTACAATAACGGTATTTATATTGGGTATAACCACAAAACGGCCGATGTCTGATTTCATTATATTCAGGAAGCTTGAAAGTGCCTTGGCATCAATATGTTCAACCTGAAATACTGTTACAGATAATCTGTTTTCCTGGATTTTTTCTTTTTCAGTATAGGGAGATGGAAGTTTGAGGATGCCTCTTCTGTTCACAATATAGGTGATGCCGTTTTCAGTGGTCATCTCAAGATTGTTCATCCGAAGGACTGCATTAAGTATTTTCAGCAGGCCCTTTTTTGAGAATTCTCTCCTGGCCTTAATGGTAACATTGCCTCTCAGGTGAGAAGGGTCATAGACAATATTGGTTCCTGTGTATTCTGAGACAAAATTCACAAAATCCAGAAGGGATATGTTCTCAAATCGCATCCCCACCTGCTGGGTCTTCTCTGCAAAGGCAGAGGAGGATAGTGGTGGAATACATAATATAAGGATTAAAAGTAGGCTACAGGCTACAGGTAATAGGCAAGAGGCGATAGGCAAGAGGCGATAGGCAAGAGCTATTACCGTTAGCCTTTTACCTGTGATCTTTTGTCTGAAGCTGTTCATCCTTAATCCTCAATCTCTATAAACAATGTCTTCTTTGCACCCCTTCTCAGAAGGTCAATATTTACAGCAGTTATATCTTCCAGTTTTGAAAGCATCTCGATTGCCTTGTCAGGTGAGTCAATCTCTTCTCCGTTTATTCTCTGGAGTATATCGCCCGGACGAAGCCCCAATTGATAAAGGAATGAGCCCCTCTTTAGCATGTTGATTCTGTAGCCAAGAAACTTGTCTTTCCTGTAGAAGGGAGATATTCGTACAGTTGTCAGGAGCTTGTTCAGATCCTTTGATTTTGATATTACCTCGCTTCTTTTGACCACTACCTTATCAAGTTTGGCCACTTTATTTGATTCTAAAACCGATCTGAAAGGAGTTGTTGTTTTTTTTGTTATCTCTTTTATCTTTTCAGGGAATTTGATAATTACACTGCCTGTGTTTCCCTTTAAAGTTATACCATCAAAGCTTACCGATATTAACTTGTATCCTTTGATCCTTTGGCCTTTCTTGATGATAAAGATATTCCTGTCTTTTTTCAGAATAGCCACTGAATCTTTACCAACAATGGTTCCCACCAGTTCATAACCTGTCAGGGAGTCTTTCTGTAGGGGAACATTATTTCTATCAGTACCTGCAATATTTGCTTCTGTGCCCTTTTCAAGTTGAAGTATATTTTTCTCGGTAATATTTTTTACAAATATGTTTCTGTTTGTTGTGCTGTTCTTGATCTGTACAATGGCCGATGGAGGTTTTATATCAATCCTGTACAGGGTCAGATTAACTATGGAAGACACAAGATAGGCAAATATTAGTCCTGTCAGCACAGGGTATATATACCTTGAGAGAATATATTCCCTCTCATAGAATTTTGATATTAATTCAACGTGACTCATAGCCGTAAAAATGCAATGCCTTATTCTAACAAAATCATTATACCATAGGAGGTTAAAATATTAAAGTGCTAAATATACTTTAAGGAATTGTTTGAAAGATTCTGTTAAATAATAGAAAGGAAATTCTCATTCCACAGTAACACTTTTGGCAAGATTCCTTGGCTGGTCCACGTTGCATCCCTTCAGTACAGCCACATGGTATGCAAGAAGCTGAAGTGGTACTACATTTAGAATGGGGGAAAGTAGTGGGTATGTGGATGGTACTTTTATGATATCCTGCACCTTGTCCTTCAGACAGGATGGTTCATCAGTGACTGCTATAACCCTGCCGCCCCTTGCTATTACCTCTTCAATATTCGAGAGGGTCTTCTTGAAAAGGTCATCAACAGGTGCAAGGACCACCACAGGCAGACCATCCTCTATCAGTGCAATCGGGCCGTGTTTCATCTCGCCTGCTGGATAGCCCTCTGCATGGATATAGGATATTTCCTTGAGCTTCAATGCCCCTTCCAGGGCTATTGGATAATTTATCCCCCTTCCTAAAAACAGAAAGTCTCTGGCGTATATCAGAGTGGAGGCGAGTTCTCTTATTGCCTTATCCTCACTTAATACCCTCTCAATCAACATGGGTATCTTGCTTAGCTGTCTTTTAATTGTATCTATTTCTTCAGAAATCAAGCGTCCCTTTACAAAACCAAGTGCAAGCCCAAGAAGCGAAAGGGCAGCAAGTTGCGAGGTAAAGGCCTTTGTTGATGCCACTCCAATCTCAGGGCCTGCCCTTGTGTAAAGCACGGCATCTGCCTCTCTTGCAGCAGTGCTTCCCACAACATTACATATTGTTATAGTCTTAGCACCAAGTCTTTTTGCTTCACGTTGTGCAGCAAGGGTATCAGCCGTCTCTCCTGACTGTGTGATTGATATGAAAAGGGTGCCTTTCTCAATAATGGGTTCCTTGTATCTGTATTCCGAAGCAATATGGACATCCA
>JAADHP010000121.1 GCA_013151785.1 Nitrospirota bacterium
AGTTGATCACGAGGTGGAGGGCTCTCATCATGAAATAGGTGTTAATATTGCCAAGAAATATGGCGAGGATGAAAGGGTTCTTAATGCAATAGCCTGTCATCACGGTGATGTGGATCCCATCTGTGTGGAGGCAGCACTTGTTGCAGCAGCTGATGCACTTTCCGCAGCAAGGCCAGGCGTGCGAAGGGAAAGCATAGAGAATTATATAAAGAGGCTCAGAAGGATCGAGGAGATTGCAAACACCTATGACGGAGTGGAGAAGTGTTATGCCATGCAGGCAGGCCGTGAGGTGAGGGTGATAGTCAAGCCCGATGATGTATCCGATGAGATTTCATCCATGATTGTCAGGGATATTGCAAGGAAGATCCAGTCAGAACTCACATACCCGGGACAGATAAAGGTAATGGTGATCAGGGAGACCAGATTTGTGGATTATGCAAGATAGGAGCCAATAAATAAAAGTGAATATCCTGTTTATCGGTGACATTGTTGGAAAGGTTGGCAGAAGACTTATAAAGAGCCTGCTTCCAAAGATTGTAAAGGAATATGCCATTGATCTTACAGTTGCGAATTGCGAAAATGCTGCCGGTGGATTCGGCATAACCGGAAAGGTTGCAAATGAACTCTTCTCCTGTGGTATCCATATCATGACCTCTGGAAACCACATATGGGACAAAAAGGAGGCCCTTTCACTTCTTTCCAAGGAGAACAGGATACTCAGACCGATCAATTATCCTCCTGGTGTACCTGGTGTGGGCAGTATAATTACAAGAATCAGGGACAGGAAGGTGGCTGTAATGAACGTCTCAGGAAGGGTATTCATGAGCCTTATGGACTGTCCCTTCAGACGTTCTGATGAAGAGCTAAAAACATTAAAAGAAGAGGCTGATATTGTTATAGTGGATTTTCATGCTGAGGCTACCTCTGAGAAGATAGCCTATGGTTATTACATGGATGGAAGGGTTTCGGCAGTACTTGGTACTCATACCCATGTCCAGACCGCTGACGAACAGATTCTTCCAAAAGGCACAGGATATATTACTGATGTTGGCATGACAGGGCCTTCAGTTTCCGTGATTGGTGTGGATGTAAAACAGATCATTGAGAGATTCTTGACATCTCTTCCCAGGAAATTCGATACTGCAAAAGGTGAGGGGATTTTTTCCGCAGTTATACTCGAGATTGACGATGAGAGCGGGCTCTGTTCATCAATAGAGAGACTCCAGATGAGGCAATAAATGCCTGTGGGAAGACTTTCCGATAAGATCTCTCCATGGCTCATAGCACTTCTGGTTGTTCAGCTTACAGTAGTATTGAGCTTTCTTGGTTACAGGGCATGGAATAACACCTCTGTAGAGTGTGTCAGGTGTCATGCAGATAAGAAAAAGCTCGAAAAACTCAATGCATCATGGGCCTATGTCAAACAGGAAGATGTGGAAAAGGAGAGTCATCATCCCTACATTCAATGCAGGGATTGTCATCTTGGCAATGGCAGGGCAAAGGATAAGGAGAAGGCACACAGGGGAATGCTCAAGATGCTTATCGTGGGAACCAATGGAAATCTGATTCCCCGACAATCCGGATATCCTGGTCCATTGAGAGAGAGTGGTGATGATGAGATGTTCGCCCTCATGCCAAAGGTGAGAGTGGATGGTGAACTCTACATGCTTGACTATGTAAGAAACATTCTCTGGCATGACAGGGACACCAGAACCTTTGGTTTTGACCCTGAGATTGCAGCAAAGACCTGTGGTAAAAGTGGTTGCCATCCCGAGGAACTCAAGCAGTTTAAACATACCATAATGGGAAGGAACTACCGGCAGAGAACCATGAGGACATGGCTGAAACCCTATGGCCCTCACAATTGCGGTCCGTCCTTTGCTGATCTGCCACCACCTGAGGTGCTGACAAGGGCAGGTTTTGATTACAGAAATACAGAGGAGATAGCCAGAGAACTCAACACTGGTTTTACAAAAGAGCAGGCAGAGGCAAAGCAGAAGTTCTGTAATGTATGTCATGCTGGTTGTCTGGACTGCCATTACAAGCCTTCCAATAAAAAAGGAAGACACAATTTTGTAAGAAAGCCTGATGCAAAGAGTTGTTCTGGTAATGGCAGAGGTGCAAGCACCTGCCATCCAGGTGCAATGGTAAGCCGAAGGGGAGAGACCTACATTGGAGGTGACTACTCGATACCCCAGGGAATGGCCCCTGATGTACATTACAAAAAGGGCATCCAGTGCATAGATTGTCATCCTACCGGAGAAAAGGGTATGGGGGATATGGAACGTAATGCCTCGTGTCAGGACTGTCATATAGATGCAGAGGATGCCCACAGTGAAGACAGCCTGCACAAGGATATGGATTGTGCCACATGTCATATCAGCAAGCTTGGTGGATACCAGATAACCATCTGGGGGCCTGGAACGGTTGGGGAGAAGCCGAATCCGTTCCATAAGTATTCCCTTTACTACGGTGTACAGTCACCACCCATATTGATGAAGGACCAGAAGGGCATATGGATGCCTGTTAAGGTCTGGCCTCACAGTGTGGGAAATATCAAGGTTGATGTTAAACCTTCTGGAAGCGTAAGGTTTCGCTGGCCAAAAGGGGAGACAAGGGACGCCTATTATATTGTGGGAACCTTTGATAACCTTCCAGGAAACAACAAACACCTGCTCTGGGTAGAGATAGAGCAGGCTGCCCATCCTCTGGGAAAGGCAAGGGAATGTGAAAGTTGTCATGCCTCGGAGAGTCAGGTTGCAAAATCTGTCTGGGAGTTTAATGATTATGACGGTGCAGATACGTTCAGGGGACGCCACAGGATTATTGCTGACAGCAATGGTCTGAGATTTGTGGATATGGAGAACACCACTCCCATAAAGGTATATCCAGGTTATAAACTTACAGACTTTGCCTCATGGATATATCTGAAGGACAAGTGGATTGTGCCTGGTGATTTTTCTATCAGGACAGACAGGGCAAAGTACAGAAGGTACCTTGCTATCTATAACAAGATTAAAGAAGAGCTTGCGAATATAGAGAAGAAGATTCCACCTGATGACAAGAAAAAGAAGAGAAGATTCAAGGAATTGAAGGAAAGGGTGGTACATGATCTTGACAGAGCCGAGGAGTTTCTCAAACAATACAGGGGAAATACCGTCCAGTAGACTCAGAAGTTATCCCACTGCCCTGGACCTATGACCTTCTTTTTGACAATTCCTTCAGGAGAGATAATATAGGTTTCAGGAACCCCTGTTACTCCGAAGGCACTGGCTGTGTTTCCGTCAGGGTCAACGTATATGGGTATATCAAGATTATTCTTTTCGAGATACTGTCTTGAAACAACAGGGTCTTCCCTGTAGACTATGCCAAGGAAAACAAAATCCGGATCGGATTTTTTTCTATCATAGAGTCTTTGAAGGGAAGGTAACTCTGCACGACATTCCTTACACCACGATGCCCAGAAGTGGACAAACACGGTTTTACCCTTTAGTTTTGCAAGATTGATTTCCCTGCCTTTACTGTCGTATAGTTTAAAGTCCGGTGCCCTGAGCCCTTCTGCAACCCCCTTGGGTTTTGGCCCCACGATTTGCTGACTCAGCAAAACAAGAAACAATCCTGATGATATCAGAACAAGCAGTATTAGTCCCTTATATTTCACCTGAAAAAACCTTAAAATAGATAATCGACTCTTTTAGACGGAATTATTATTAAGAGTATACAGACTACTAATGGTGTTCAACACGTAGTTGTTTTTTACCAGCAATATAGGTGCTTTTTGTCACCCCGAATCTGGTTCAGGGGCTCATAAGTCTTTGTTTTATCAAGATGCTGAAACAAGCCCAGCATGACATTTCTACCGGACATTACTGAATTTATTATCGGGAACTTAATGGTTATATCACGAATATTGAACGCCTGGATCAATTGACGCTTGCCGTGATAATCTCTTCTTCCTTTGCAACTCTGAATACAGGCCTGTTGTCCTCCAGTTCCACAATTATCTTGTTTGCGCCAATGAAACGGCCTTTCAGTATCTCCTCGGAAAGATTATCTTCGATCTCTTTCTGGATTGCCCTTCTCATCGGTCGAGCGCCATAGACAGGCTGATAGTATTTATTTACAAGGTATTCTTTTATGTCATCACTCAGTTCGATTATCAGTTCGTGTTCGATCAGTTGTTTGTTCGTTTCATCAATAAGGAGATCAATAATGGAGAAGAGATGTTCCTTTTCAAGAGGATGGAATACCACAATCTCGTCAATCCTGTTCAGGAATTCTGGATTGAAGGCCTTTTTGAGTTCTCCCAGTACGTTTTCCTTTATCTTGGTATAGATGTCCTCACCTGACTCTCTGAAGAAACCAAGGGGTGTTCCCTTCTCAATGATTCGTGCACCAAGATTTGAGGTCATGATAATCACAGTATTTTTGAAATCGATCTTTCTGCCCATACTATCAGTAAGCACCCCTTCGTCAAGTACCTGAAGCAGGATATTATAGACATCAGGATGTGCCTTTTCTATCTCATCAAAAAGAACAACTGAATAGGGTTTCTTTCGTACCTTCTCCGTTAACTGACCACCTTCTTCATAACCTACATAGCCTGGAGGTGCTCCTGTAAGCCTTGAAACATTGAATCTCTCCATGTACTCTGACATGTCTATCTTTATAAGAGAACTCTCGTCATCAAAGAGAAACTCTGCAAGTGCCTTTGCAAGTTCTGTTTTTCCTACACCTGTAGGGCCAAGGAAGAGGAAAGAACCAATGGGTTTTTTCCTGTTCTTTATGCCTGTTCTGGACCGCCTGATCGCCCTGCATACGGATTTTATTGCCTCGTCCTGGGCAATGATCCTCTTGTGCAGTTCATCTTCCATCTGCAGGAGCTTCTCTGTTTCTTCCTGTTCAAGTTTTATAAGTGGAATACCTGTCATCTTGGATACAGTATAGGCTATATCTTCTTCCGTAATGAGGGGAATCTCTTTTGTAAGATTATCACGCCATTTTTTGTGTACCTGTTCGTGGAGTTTGCGAAGTTTTTCTTCCTCTGCCCGTATGTTTGCAGCCTTTTCAATATCCTGCAGTTTTATGTAGAGTGTTTTTTCCTTTGCAAGCCTTTCCATTTCCTGCTCTATCTCTTTCAGTTCATGAGGCTGGGTATACCGTTTTAATTTTATGCGGGAGCCTGTCTCATCCATGACATCTATTGCCTTGTCAGGAAGGTTCCTGTCAGATATATAGCGATCTGATAGCTTGGCAGCAGCCACTATGGCTTCTTCGCTGTATTTTACCCTGTGATGTGCCTCGTACTTGGACTTAAGTCCTTTAAGGATATCAATTGTCTCTTCAACAGTAGGAGGTTCCACATATATGGGCTGGAACCTTCTTTCCAGGGCAGCATCCTTTTCTATATACTTTCTGTATTCATCCACTGTTGTTGCGCCAATGCATTGAATCTCTCCTCTTGAAAGGGAAGGTTTTAACATATTTGAGGCGTCCACTGAGCCCTCTGCAGCACCTGCGCCAATCAGGGTATGAAATTCATCAATGAACAGTATGACATTGTCAGATTGCTTTATTTCCTTCATTACCACCTTCAGCCGTTCCTCGAACTGTCCTCTGTACTTGGTACCTGCAATGAGGGCACCAAGATCAAGGGAGACAATCCGTTTCCCGAGCATCTGGTCAGGAACATCACCTGCCACAATCTTTTGTGCAAGACCTTCAACAATGGCGGTTTTCCCTACTCCTGCATCTCCTATGATTGCAGGATTATTCTTGATCCTTCTGCCCAGGATCTGCAGTATTCTCTCTATCTCTCTTTCCCTGCCGATCACAGGGTCAAGCTTTCCTTTCTTTGCAAGCTCTGTCAGATCTTTGCCAAACTCATCAAGGGCAGGTGTGTGTGTCTTCTTTTCTCTTACATGTGGCTGACTTCTCATGGAAAGATTTATGGCAAGCTGACGGGCGCCAAGCAGATTGGCACCAAGGTTTCTCAGGATCTTACCACCTATCCCTTCATCCTCACGTATAAGACCAAGTAAAAGATGTTCACTGCCTATGTAATTATGACCAAGGAGCCTTGCTTCCTCAATGGCAAGCTCAAGTACCTTTTTTGCCCTGGGGGTAAAGGGAATATCACCAAAGGTTAATATATTTGTTGCAGGAGGAAGATTCCTCTCCACTTCAACCCTGATCTCCTCTATGGATATGCCCATTTTCTTGAGTATTACTACAGGCAGGCCATCCTGTTCTCTGATCAAACCAAGTAGAAGGTGTTCAGTGCCAAGATAGTCATTTTGTCTTCTCTCTGCCTCTTCCTTGGCATATATGATAACCTTTCTTCCTCTTTCTGTAAATTTTTCAAACATATAAGCTCCTTAATTTTACTTATCGTCAAATTTGCTCAATACCTTTAATTCATAATACTTGTTTTTAACAGTGCTTGTCAACTATGCATTATTTTCAATAAAACTGCCTGATAAGGTTTTCCACTCCCATGCGTATCATCATTACAGCGATTGAGGCAAGAAGTATATCCATTAATTTGGATATAGCAAGTATTCCGTTCTTTCCGATAATATCTACCACAAGGGATGCCCTGGTAAACAGAAACCAGACAATAATTAGATTAATCACCAGTGCTAAAAGAGGAAGCACAGGACCATAGTGTTCCAGCAGTACAAGGAGGGTTGTAAGAAGGGCAGGTCCAACGATTAACGGAACACCAATAGGAACAATACCTATGGTAGAGGTGGCCTTTTTTCTTTTTTCATGTTTGTCAGTCTGGACAATGTCAAGTACTGCTATAATCAGAAGCAGAATGCCTCCTGCGATCTTGAAATCATCCACAGTGATACCTATAACCCTGAAGATTATCTCACCAAGGGTTACAAAACTTATGCTTATTACAAAAGCAGTAAATACAGACTGTCTGATGACAGACCTTAGCCCTCCTGAAGACATCCCCTGGGTGAGACTGAGAAACACAGGCAGTAGTGCAAAGACATCAATGGCTACAAATATAGGAATAAAAACATTCGGAAAATCCCTGATAAGGTCAAACATACTTATATTGTA
>JAADHP010000002.1 GCA_013151785.1 Nitrospirota bacterium
TACAAGGGTGGTCCTCTTCACTGTCGGAAATAATCGATAGCCATATTTTTTCATCAACCCCTCTTCCTTGTTATTGACACCTCTTACTGGTTCTAATATATCCGGATCCTTATAAATCATTTCAAAGAGTTCTATAAGTCTCTTCTCCACATTACTGTTCTGGCAGCAATACACAGCCAGACCCTTATATTCTTTTTTACCAACCCCAAGCATATCATTTACTTCTGACAATAGCCTCATAGGTCTTCAGTGTATTATTGATCATTCCCTCAAAGGAGAACCGCTCCAGTATGGTCTGCCTTGCCCTTTTCCCCAGTGTGAGTCTGAGTTCCCGATGTTCTATAAGATAATCAATCCTGGATACCAGATCATCCACATCCTTAACATTAAAAAAAATTCCATTAACTCGATCCTTTATAAAAGAATGAAAGGTGGGTATTCTTGAGACCACCACAGGCCTCTCCATTGCCATTGCCTCAAGGAGGGCTGTGCCAAGCCCTTCCATAAAGGATGGATAGACAAAGATATCTATTGTTTTTAATACCTCTGGTATATCCTCTCTGTGATTGAGACAGTACACCCTGTCCCTTAATGAACTCTCCACAAGTTCAATATATTTCTTATACGTTCTCTCTGTCATCCTGCCGGCGAAGATCAAAACCACAGGGTGTCTTTTCCCTATTATGTTAAATGCCTTTAACAGATACTCCTGCCCCTTTACCCTGGTGAAGGTTGATGTGTTTCCAATGGTTATGTATCCATCAGGTATATTCAGTTCCTTCTTCAGATCTTTAACCTCAGGATTAAATCTGTCAGTATCCACAGAGGAGTAGATCACCTCAATCTTTTCCGCTTTGATGCCAGAGTTTATGCATACCTCCTTAACCGCTTCACTGATTGCCACAATCCTGTCAGGAATTGCATAGATAAATCTTGTAAGGGGATCACGTCCTATTGGGTACAGATTGTGTCTGAACCGGACAAGCCTCCTCCCTGTCAACTTTGCAGCAAGCCCACCTGCCCAGCTATCAACAGAACTATGGGTGGAGACAATATCCACATCCTCATTTTTGATAATCTTCATTAGCTGGGGAATACTCTTAAGGTAGGTTCTCTTATTTAGATCAAGCTCATAGACCTTTATTCCCCTTTCCTTTGCCTTGCGTGCAAGCACACTTCCACGGTTACAGGCAACTATTGCATCATGCCCCTTCTGTGTGAGCCCTACACATTCAGAGAGTACTCTGTTTTGCTGTCCTCCCCATTTCTTAAGGGTCTCTGTATGAAGGATATTCAACTCTAACCCCTTGTCTTTCTTAAAACAAAAAATCGGTGAACACAATTTATTTCATTAAGGAAGGTCTTTTCAATAACAAAATACCCTTTCAGTAACCTTTTAAAATCTTTATATGAAACCCCTCTGTTAATCTCCCAGTGATGCTGCCTGCTTTTTATATCCTTCTTGTTAAATGGATACTTCAGTATTGCTCTTTTGTTGCCAATTAGTGGTAGGTCTATCTCAATCTTTACATATTTCCTTTTGTGTGGAACAGATATAATCACCCTGTCTCTTGTAATCCTCTGAAAATCTCTGATAACGCCTTCCACATCATCAAATGGTATATGTTCAAGCACCTGACAACAGAGTATCACATCAAAGCTATTGTCACCAAAAGGCATGGACCTTATGTCAGAGACAATATCCGGCTGAAGGGTTTCATCTATATCCATGGTGGTCAGCCTCACATCAGGTAGAAACTCCTCCAGTGCCTTTTCCACTATTCCACTACCCTTGCCTATGATCAACACATCACCTGGCCTTGCACTGACCACCTCAGAGATCTGATACCAGTAACTCAGCCATCTTGCCTTTGAATTGTACTTCAGGGTTTTATAGCTGTTTTTCATTACGCTTCTTCCTTAATAAATCCATATACAGGGCCTCTATCTTTTCTATCATCCTCTCCCTGGTATGTGTTTTTTTTATAACCTCACGAGCCTTCTCCAGCACATTTTTATTAACGCCATCCTGCAGGATCATGATTATCTTTCTTGCAAGCCCTTCGTGATCACCTGGCTCAACAAGGAAGCCAGTCTCCCCATCCCTTATAACCTCTGGAACACCACCCACTTTCGTAGCCACTACAGGCACGCCAGCAGCCATCGCCTGTAAGAGGCTCTGAGGAAGCCCCTCTGACCATGAACTCAACACAGAGAGGTCAGCCACTGCAAGCACCTCTTTTACATCGTCTATAAAACCTGTAAAAATCACATTTTTCAGTCCCATCTCATCGACCATCTGCTGAAGCGCCTTTCTTCTTGGACCCTCACCAACCAACAGGAATCTTGCATCAGGAATCACCTTAGCCACAATGCCGGCTGCCCTAAGGGTTATCTCATGCCCCTTTACTCTCCTGAGTATTCCTATATTAACAATCACAGGCGACCGGGGGTTAATGCCAAATCTTTTTTTTCCTTCAGGGGTTCTTTTCACATTGAAAAATTCCTCATCCACACCTGTGGGTATGCTTACGACCCTCTCAGGCGGAAAACCACAGTGGCTTACAAGGTTTTCCCTCATATTCTCACCACAGGTTATATACATGTCAGGCAGATAATGGATAAAATTCAGGAAGGATCTCTTCAGCGGGATATTAAGGTGTCTTGTCCTCACAAGCACAGGTGTGCCTGAAAGCCTGGCTGCAATTCCGCCTATCCAGGAATCTATACCACTGTGAGTATTTACAACATCAAACCCTTTTTTTTTGATGAATATAGATAACCTTAATATGCTTGCTATATCATAGGGTCGCCTTAAAGGAAGTGTCTTAACCTCAATTCCTCTTTTTGCAGCCTCATCCTTTATCCTGGCCTCTTGCCTGCATACAAGTGTTACCTCGTGTCCTCTTTCTATCAGTCCTGCTATCTCAGACAGAATCCGCTTTTCCTGGCCTCCCAGATCATCAGACCATTCAGTGTGAAGAATCCGCATCTGACTTTTTAAAAGCCTCTTTATCTAAAGGTTTTACCTCAAAGAGTTCTTTAATCTTTTCAAGTGTGCTCTGTCCAATTCCTTTGACTTCTAAAAGCTCTTTCATATCCTCAATTCTCCCTCTGCTACTGATATACTTCACGATCAACTCTGCCTTTTTTTGACCTATCCCCTTTACCTGAACAAGATCTTCAACTGTGGCGGTATTGATATCCCTCTTGGATACTTCTGCTAAGCCATAACCAACGGAAAAAACTCCAAAAACCAGCAAAGTGACTAAAAGAACAAAACCCCTCTTCATAGTTCGCCTCCTTTGGTATTGATTTAACAGATAATCGTTGAAATGTAAATTACTTTATAATATTTTGGGCTAACTTTACAACCCATTTGGCCTCTTCTACTGCTTGCACAGCATCCTTCTTTGAGTATTCCTCTGTGGGAATAAAATCTATATCTCCATAAAAGGCAAATTCACGTTCTTTTCTTAATCTCTTTGATATACGGGCGGCTTTTCTTAGATCTTTTAACTTGATCGGTCTGAATCTCTCCTTATGCTCAAGAAGCAAAAAGCCAACATCATGGAATTTAGGAGGTTCAATCCCAACGGCTCTTAGCATTCCCTTCACGCAAAGTTCAACTAATTCCTGAGCCTCTCTTATTACGTCTGAATAATCTTCTTCTTTTAAAAGTAGTGCAAGCACTTTCAATCTTTTTTCAGCCTTTGAGAGATAGCTTCTTGCTAAATCCTCGCTAGTCACAATTCTATTACATCTCCTGGTTTAAAGTCTGGTTTAAGATCCCAATACCATGCGTTTGCCTTCCACACACGTTTAGCACCGAGAGTTGATATCTTTTTACCAAGTTTTGTCAGTATATCTTTAAAAAAACCGTTTCTATCATAGATAATCTTTGCATCTTCTAACATATCAAGGAAAAGGGGACTTCCTGATAGTGCCTCTTCGGGAGTCTTTATCAGAGGAGATATCTCTGTAAAGATTCCCTTATCTCGTAAAGCAACGATGGTATCTTCAAGTTTTTTTTCAATCTTATTAACAAACTCGTTCACACGTTTCATTCTTCCTCTTGATAGTCCTTTTGCAATAATCAAAATGTCAATATCAGAATCATGGCGATAGGTACCTCTTGCAACAGAGCCAAAGATAACCAAACTTACAAGTCTGTCACCATAATAATTCTTTACCTCTTTTGTTAATTGACGAATTAATCTATCGTAGTTCTGTTTGATCATGTTTATTATCTTAACATTTCTATTTAAAACATGCAATTACTTCACCTCATAATGCCTGAATATTGACAATCCAACATACTTATGTTAATTTAGAATATAAAAGGTTCTGGATGGAAAAATGAGACAAAAAGATACCCAGATTGAATCCAGGACAGGTTGAATGTACGACAAATATGAATTTGCTTACAGGAGGTAGTAGATTATGAATACAGTGAAGACGTTTGTGTTATTGCTTGCATTGACCCTGTTTTTTGTCTGGCTTGGTGGAGCACTTGGTGGCAAGACAGGTATGACCATTGCCATCATCTTTGCAGGCATGATGAACTTCTTTGCCTACTGGTTCAGCGACAGGGTTGTACTTGCCATGTACAGGGCAAAAGAGGTTACCGAAGCCGAAGCACCTGAACTTTACAGTATAGTAAGACGACTGGCTCAGAAGGCGAATATACCAATGCCAAGGGTTTATATAATTAATGCTGAACAGCCAAATGCCTTTGCAACAGGCAGGAGCCCAAAACATGCTGCTGTTGCTGTTACCACAGGGATAATGAATATTTTAACCCCAGAGGAACTTTCAGGTGTAATTGGCCATGAACTTGCCCATATCAAGCATCGGGATATATTGATAAGCACTGTAGCAGCCACCATTGCAGGTGCCATAAGTTATCTTGCACAGATGGCACAGTGGGCTCTTATCTTTGGGGGATTCAGAGGTGACGATGATGAAGGTGGTAATCCAATAGTGGCCCTGCTGATGATGATAATTGCACCAATTGTCGCCCTGATAGTCCAGATGGCTATCTCACGCTCAAGGGAATTTGCCGCTGACGCTGGTGGTGCACGTATTGCAGGTAATCCGAGGTATCTTGCATCAGCACTCAGAAAACTGGAGTGGGCATCCCAGAAGGTACCCATGAACAATGCCAACCCTGCCACATCACATTTGTTTATAGTAAATCCTCTCTCCGGAAAGAGCCTCGTTAAACTCTTCAGCACCCATCCCCCGATAGAGGAAAGGATAGCCCGTTTAGAGGCCATGTCTCTCTGATAGCACTTGACTTAAAAGAATTCCTTAATTCAAAATATGCAGGATAGCAAGTTCAGCAGGAGGGGGGGAATCTCCCCCATTTTAAATTATGAAGGCACTTGTAACAGGCTCGACAGGCTTCATTGGAAGCCATCTGGTTGAGGCACTTGTTCACAGAGGTTATGAAGTCAGATGCCTCGTAAGAAGCACATCTGATAAAAAGTGGATTGAATCACTATCTGTAGAAATTATCACAGGAGACTGTTTAGAACCAGAGAGTCTTGAAAGAGCTGTTGATGGATGCGATTATATATTTCACCTTGCAGGGTTAACCAAGGCCTGCAGAGAAGATGATTATTTCTGTGTCAATGTAAAAGGCACAGAGAATATCATAAAGGCAATATTAAACAAAAATAGTTCTTTAAAACGATTTCTTTTTCTCAGCAGCCAGGCTGCAGCAGGTCCCAGTCTGAATGGAAAGCCAATAGATGAAAGTGTTGAACCAAGACCGGTTTCAATATATGGTAAAAGCAAACTGGAGGCTGAAAGGCTTGTAAATATTGTAAAAGATAAGATCCCTGCAACTATTATACGTCCTTCTGCTGTTTATGGACCGAGAGACAGGGATTTCTACCTTTTCTTTAAACTTATCAAACGGGGAATCTTCCCCTACTGGGGGGAATCACATTATTCCCTGGTTTATATAGATGATCTGATAAATGGTATAATACTTTCAGCAGAAAGTGAAATCTCAAGAGGGAAGACATATTTCATTACAGATATGAGAGAATACACCAATGTGGAGATTGCCTTTGAGATTGCACGGATACTTGAAAAACACGTACGAAGGGTCCGAATCCCAAAGACCATTATGCCTTTTCTTGCAAGTATTGGAGAACGTATATCAAGAGGGGCATCTATTTTTAATAGAGACAAGGTAAGAGAAATAAGGTATAATAACTGGTTGTGTAGTTCAGCTCTGGCAGAGAGGGAACTGGGTTATAAACCTAAAGTAAAGTTAAAGGAAGGGTTAAAATGGACAGCAGACTGGTACAGAATAAACAGATGGCTGTAAGAGAAGGAGACTTGTTCGAGAAATGTTATAAATTCACAAAGGCAAGAGAGATCATGGCTCTGGGACTTTATCCCTACTTCCGGACCATTGAGAGTGCCCAGGACCCTGTAGTCTACATGAATGGCCGAAGGATGATAATGGTGGGTTCAAATAATTATCTTGGTCTCACCAATGACCCCAGGGTAAAAGAGGCTGCTATTAAGGCAGTTGAAAAATATGGCACAGGTTGTGCCGGCTCAAGATTTCTCAATGGAACCCTTGATATACATGTGGAACTGGAGGAAAAATTAGCAAGATTCATGCGTAAGGAAGCCGCAATTATCTTTTCCACAGGATTTCAGGTAAATCTTGGTGTAATCTCTGCCCTGGTTGGGAAGGATGATGTTGTTATCATTGACAAGATGGACCATGCAAGCATTATTGATGGCTGCAGACTCTCCTATGGAGAGATCAAAAAATTCAGACATAATGATATGCACGATCTTGAACGGGTTCTCAGGGACGCAGATGGTAGGGGAAGGTTGATTGTGGTGGACGGTGTCTTCAGTATGGAGGGAGATATCATTAATCTGCCCGAGGTCTACAGGCTGGCAAGGAAATACAATGCCAGATTAATGGTAGATGATGCCCATGGAATCGGTGTGCTTGGTAAAACAGGACGGGGCACATGTGAACACTTTGGCCTTGAACAGGATGTGGATCTCATAATGGG
>JAADHP010000064.1 GCA_013151785.1 Nitrospirota bacterium
AGGATAAAAGTCAGCCATTGCAACAGCTTCTCCAAATGTAATTCCCTTTCTAAAATGCTTTAAAGAAACTCTTCTATTATAATGAGCTTGGAGTATCCCCTTGAAAATGCCTTCCATTGCGTTGCTATTATATGCTTGTTCTCCAATATATACATGTTCAGAAGAACTCCATCGCTGTATTGTATTTTTAAAATTATATGTAGAGCATCTCAACTTTTTATTTTCTGCAATACCTCCCTGCTGCACCACATGTGTCAATTCATGTGCAAGTAGCCGCTTGCCTGTTGTGGTTGACGGATTGTATCTGCCAGAGTTGAAGAATATGTCCCTTCCATAGGTGAATGCCTCGGCGTTGAGCTGTCTTGACAGTCGGGCTGCAGTGCTGTCTGTGTGTACCCTCACATGGCTGAAATCCACTCCAAAACGTGGTTCAAAAAAGGCACGGGTAGAGGAGGACAGTGGCTGTCCTCCTCCTTTCAGGGAATGTAGACTCATCTGGATACCTTCGGTTGTTCTTGTTCCTGTTGTGCCCGGGCTTTTTGTCTGTAGCGGTTCCTCTTCCGCATCCTCTGTCTGCCTCTGAATCAGAGGCTGTGCTGTAGAAGACAATTTTGTCTGTAAAGTCTCCTCTTCGTCTTCTTCAACCTGCCTCTGAACCATCTCTTCCTCACCACAGGAGGAACCTCCTGAAAGAGGTCATCCAGGTTTTCTCTGGATAGCACTGCCTCTAAATCTCTGAACCCTTACATCCTCATCGGTCATCCTCATCACCTGCTCAGAGACCCTGTCAGCCTCCTGCTCATGGATATCACCTGGAGCACCTATTCTGAGTTTTGGCTGGATTACTCCCGAATTGAACAACCTCTGAACTGCCTGATTGCCAATGCTCTGATGTAAAAGGACTAAATTACCACGATTGTTTTTCTGGATATAAGATAGCGGTTTACGGAAGTTGTGGCCAGATCCTTGAATTTTCCTTGATACTCTCTCTTTCATACTATCCCCCTTTTGCTCAGGCAGTAAGTATTACCTTCATTTGCAGTGCCCTGCCGGACATATTTTTAATAAGAACCGTGTTCCTGTTAGTATGCCTCACCTCAACATTGGGTAATCCTTTTGCTCCTGTTATTTTCCTTAAATAGACGATTTTATTAATTACCGTTATGTTATCTGCAATATCTGAAAACCTGTTGTTGGCAATTAATGAAGCTGTTGGTGAAAGTGTAAGGGGTCTTTCCCTGAATGCTGCCGTTCTGTTGAGAGTAGAAAGATTTGATGATAGTGTAACATTATTCCGGATTCGTGCTCTTGCCACCCTTGCTATTTCACGTACCGGTCGTGCTTCAACCTCAGCGGCCACTTCATCTACATTCCTTCCTGTGATCTCTGCCATATGAGTTATATCATCCCTTGTTCCTACAAAATTACCAATTTCTTCTACATATTCATACACATCTACGACTGGATATCTGTTGAAGTTATGTTCAATTTTTACTGTTTCGTCTTTTTTTAATGTAAGGATATTTTCAGGATATTCAAGATAATATCCGCCAGTTGAGGTTGCTGATATGATAACCTCATGAGTTCCTTCAGTAATGATTATATTATCTCCTGCCTGAATCTTAAAATTTCCCTTATTGTCAGGCTTGTTATCATTAATTGTGTAGATTGCACTATCCCATCTTTTAGCATCAGCGTTTGAGACATGTCTGTCTCTAACTGTATCTGATTTCGTGGGATCAATCCCGAGGACTTCAAGTAATTGAGCATGTTTTGTTTTATGAGGATTTGTTTGATCCTCTATATGACATTCAAGCCTTCTGGAAAGGAGTATGCTGTTTGGTACGTAATTTCTCCTGGTTTCCCCGGAACTAAAAGTCAGATTTTTTATGGAACCTATGAACACATCTTCCGTGCTGTCTACAGGACAGTTCGACAAATGGCTGCCCTTCCCTATATCCTTGCAGTTCGGGGGAGATTCTGGTCTCTGGTCGGACAAGTAAACTATAAAGTCCTCAACAATCCTGTTCGGACAGCACTTCTCCTCACAGCCAGATGCCGATGATGCCGCGGCAACCATCTCTCCAGCACAGTCTCTTCTTTTGATATAAAGGTAATACTCTTTATTCTCTTCCAGATCTGAAGCCTTAATCACCTGTGATCTGTTCTTATCCAGGATTTTCCTTGATGTACCTGCTGGAAACACTATTTCCCTGCCACAGCCATCAAGTGCAAGCCCGCCATCATTAAATGTCATGGTAATCTCATTGCTTTCTTTTTTTATCTTGATATCACTGAATCCGCATACAATACCGGCTCCATGGATGGTTCTGTTTAACAGGTGTCTTTTGTCATTCATGTAGGCCTGTTCGTCCTCAAAGTCCCTTACAGTCATCAGTTTGCCATAGAAGTAGTTGTTCCTCTGGAATTGTTTCAACTGACAGTGATTGCTATTTCTGGTTTCATTACAGTCAGCCATCTTAAACCTCCTTTAGATAATGTTAAAATCTATTCCAATCCTTGCCTTCCTTGAAACCTGAGCGCATTCCTCCAGGTCTTTCAGGATTGTATCCCTGCCAATAACTGCCTCCTCAAGGATAAAAACACCCCTGTTTAGCACCGTGTTTATTCCAAGATAGGTATGTCCATCAAGGTAAAACCAGGGCTCAAGTTCCTTTATGCTTGCACTGGTATGGGCGGGTTTGAAGTCCTCTATCATCTCCTTGATCACAGATAAAAGCTGTGGTGTGACTCTTTCTTTCAGAAACACGCAGAAGCTGAAAGGGTCTTTACCGTAGAGGAGTTCTGAAAGTTTTATCTCCCTTTCTCCACATTTTACAGTTGCATCTGGAGAAGGACCAAATATGGTATCCCTCTGACACTCACACCATGTAAGTGCCAACTCATCGGGCTCGCATGTTTCCCCGGGATGATCTTCAACACTGATCTTTTCCACAACAAAAGGGCTGTGTCCTGTAATGATCCTCACTATCTCTTCTATCCCCTGACAGGTCCCTCTCATTTTGTAAAGCTCCATAGCCCTTGTCAGGAGGTTCCTCTTCTGTTCAGCGGTGAGCAGGTCGTGAAATCTCATGGAGAGCCATCTTCCAAGCCAGTCAAGATACTCTGGAGGTGCACCAAGGGCATCCATATACCGACTGATATGGGCTATTTCATAGTCTGTTTCATATATTAATGACTCAAAGATAGAGAGAAACCTTTCAATAAAATCACCACTGGAGGGGTCTTCTCTGTAAAGGGCAGGGAGCATCTCAGTGTAGGCCATCCTCGGATAATAAAGATTCAAAGTCCTTACAGCAGTAGAGGCTTCAGCGGTTCCGGTAAGAATGAGTTTAAACCATAGATATCGTCCTTTATTATTGTTAAGAAACAAACCCTCTCTCTTTTCTCTCCCCTGTCCTGAGGCATCCCCGGGCAGGGCATCTGTCCATTCTGATTCCTGGAGACCGAAGACTTCCGGAGGCTCCATGTAAGCATCCGAGACACGGTACAGGAATCTTATCCTTGTGCCTTCTGGGAACTCTCCTTCCATGCTGAATCTGTGCCAGGGGGTATTCATCCTGTGGCTGTCAATACAGAACGATATGTACTCTCCCCTGTAATTTCCATTGCTGTCACTGGATATCACCTGCCTGTATTCAAGAACAGACAGTTTATCTCCGGCTCCGTTTATAATATAGATATTGCCTTTCCGATCATTGATTAACCTTCTTGTGGTATCCCTATATGTCCAGAGCGGGATAATAACAGGGGTCTTACTGAATTCAATCCTGTATATCGTCCTGAATGCATGGGGGCTTTCTCTTTCTCCAATGAACAGCCTTCCATCTATGCTGATTGAGAGGCCGGAAGGAATAAACCCCTTGTATGGCGTCGGTACCCTGAGCCTTTGATAGCCACCGTCTCTGTCAAAGGTATGTATGCTAATCCCCTCAAGAGAGTCAAGCACAAAGATCTTCCCTGTTGGAGAAACAGCAATGTCTGAGGGGTCTCTCTTTCTGGAAAGAGGAAAGCTTCTAACCACCTCTCCACCACGATTGAGGACAACAACTGTTTTCTCTGTCAGGACATATATCTTTCCTTCAGGTCCTGCTGTAATGTCTCTTATGGATTCTGCTTCTTCAAGACTGGATATCCATTTCACCTGAAAATTCATTCTTGAGTATGCAATAACAGAGGGAACCCGGTCCTCTGGACTACTGGCTATGTAGATAGTATCCCTGTCAAGTGCAATTCCTGAAGGGGACTCCGGAGCTACTGGAAGGTTACCATCACAGGACACAACCATTTCTGTAATGCCTGAGAATCTGTCGTATTTATAGATACCTGCCTTTTGTCCATCAACGATGTATATATTTTCACACTCATCAAGGACAATGTCTCTTATGTCCTGAAGCTCTGTACTGTCATGAATACCTGTATCCAGGTCTTCCCTGAAAACGTAGTTCATCTCCAGTGGGATAGAGATCCCCTCCTCTGTTATCTGGATGTTCTCCAGTGACATGGCCATATCCTGCCATGTCTCAGGTGTATTTATCCTTATGGCCCTGACCTCATCCATCGCTTCTTCTGCACCTTTCTGTTTCTCTCAAAAAAACAATACTATGCCTGCCAGAATATACCACTGACTCTTCTGTGGGAAGAAGGAGGTTGCCAGATGGGTCTGTAAAGGCACCCCGATTGCCGGAGATATGGATACCCACTACACATCTTACCCCTTCTATCTCTTCAATTAGTCTGTAGAGCTCAGACCGGTAAACGGGCTCACCTGCCGGCCAGCCTCCTCCGTCCTTCCAGCCCTTTACAGGGTGAAGGTATCTGTTCAGAGACTGTATAATTGTCTGTCCCAGCGAGACCTCGTCAATCCCCCTTTCAGGTCTGATCCTCATACTGACCTGGACCCTTATATACTCCGGCCCTTTTACCTTGATGGGTGTACCTATGAGACGGTGTCTGTCAATGTGTCTGCAGATCGCACCAAGAAATCCCCTTGACGGCTCAGGCGGTCTCTGGAATGTCTCAAGGGGTGTGTATGGTACCACAACCACGGTTACGGTTTTATCTTTCACAAATGCCTTTGCCCTTGCTATCCTGAGTCCTGGTGTGTTCTTTGCGATATATTCAAAGTCCGCTGAGGTAATAGCCCTGTAAGGGGTCCTCAGGTCCCTGAGCAACCTCAGTTTTGCCTCTTCCACTGTCTCTTCATCCCTGCCTTCCCGTGAGGCACATCGGTTAGATATCCTCAGACCCGGGCACCCCTCTGCGGTCCAGGTAAGACCTGCAGGCAGGTTTCCATTGGTTCCTCCGCCAGTCCTGTATTGACTAACCACGATCACAGCCCCATCAGGCGGCACTGCTCCCATAAGGCCATCGCCAAAGGTTATGGCTCCTTCTTTGCTATCAAGCATGAAGTGCATGTCCCCGGGGCCAGAGCCATAAAGGTCTGTCCTTTCCTGCCAGGGCCTGCCATCCACTGTCAGTTTAATAGAGCCCTTGAGCACCGGCCTGTTTTTCAGTTTGTATACCTGTCCTGGAAGTCCTGTTCCTGTAAATCTCTCTTCTGTCCTGATAGTCCTTCCATGCACTGCCTTTGCTGTGTTAAGCATGATGGTCTTTATCCTTGGAGGATATTCAAATTCAGACCTCCTGAGAATGCACCTGAGCCAGCAGTGACTGTAATCAAAGAAGGGCAATTTAGCAGAAGACCAGCCATCTATCTTCTCAAATACTACCCTTCCACTGTATTTAAACCCGTCGGTTTCGTCAAAAGACGGGGTAATATCCTGCCATTTTCCATCAGTAAGACTGAACTGCCATTGCAGTTCTGCATTCCTGAATCTGTAGAACCCTTCATCTCCATGGCTACCCAATGGAATAAGGTCATCCTCGTAGATCTCAATAAAAAGATTAATCACATCTGAAGGGCTCCCAAAGCCGAGATAAAGACAGGCACCATCAAGGGTTGCCTCGCCAAAGGGTGCAAAGAAGAGTTCGGGCTCATTGTTTGTATCTGTCCTGTCAAATACTCCCACCACCTCATCGGTGACCACCCTTTCAAGTTTTACAGGTGCGATCTTCATCGGATGCTCAAGTTCAAAGTAAATCTTCTCTCCCTCCAGTTCTGCCTGCAGGAGCAGACCTCTGTCCAGTACAATCTCTGTTTCTGACTCAAAAACTAACTCTACAGTGGCGGGTTTTATGGGCTGAGGTGCTATCCCGAGCAGTTGTAGATATTTTCTTAGATGTTTTTCTGTAACAAGGTTCAGCCTGTAAAGAGAGGTCTCGGTAAGCCATGCAAGAAGTTCAATTAGTGTGATTCCAGGGTCTGAGATATTATGGTCAGTCCACCGAGGGGCATACCTTGGTATCAGCCCTCTTGCCTCAGAGACAAGTTGTTCAAAGGTAAGATCGTCAAGTTCCGGTTTTGGCAGACTCATACTGTTGCCTCACTTTCAAGGTTTACTTTTATATCCACATCTCCAGGATATATCAGGGAGTATCCTGGCAGGCGGTATCCTGTTGTGTCTCCATAGATGGTGTAGGTTCTGCCATCGGCCTCAAGAACCATTCTGATACTCTCTATATACAGCACACCTTCAATCTGATGTAGCAGGGCATAGAGGTCAGACAGACAGGGCGCCCTTCCAAAATCCCATCCTCTGCCTTCTTCGCCTCCCCTGATGGGATGGAGAAACTCCTTAATCCTTCCCATAGCCTCGGAACTTACAACAGGGATACTATCCATCCTGTCTGTTGTTAACTCAACATGGAGATTCACCTTTATATATGCAGGGTCTATTACGTGAACAGTTACAAGATTACCTGCCCTTTCCCGTATGTAATCCTTTACCTGTTTCTTCAGGACAGCGCTGACAAGGGGCTTGTCTTCCTCACTGTAAGGCGCAATTACAACAGTTATGTGACCGGGCACAGGGGTAAGGGTGTCATCAAGTCCGGGAATGACCTTTACCCTTGCAATACTCCTTGATGCCTCAAAGGCAAGGTCATAATAGTCCTGAACCGAAAACCGCCCTGTTTCTGTGTCTGACACTTCTGCTTCCTCTTCCAAGAAGTGCCTCTGTATCTTCAGTATCACAACCACCGGCTGATGCCACAGGGTTGTAGACACTGTCAATGGAGGGAAGGGAACTCTGGAGTTCCTTTATCTCTCCAGCTGAGATGTTGCCCCTTTCTCCACCTCCTGTCCTGTAGCTGATCCTGATATTGTCAGACCCGGCAGGAGGAATCATCCCGTGCTCACCGTCACCAAAGACCACCTCGCCTGAGACCCTGTCTATCATGTAATGTCTGTCAGAGGGTGTGGAATCAACAAAGCTATCCACTGCTGACCATCTTACCCAGAATCCTGTCAGTTCACCATCCTCACTGTACTGCTCCTGAATCTTATCAGGTGACTTCCTCAGTTCAGACCTCTCTGACTCGGACAGGGAGTTCAGTTCATCCACCCAGAGGGTCTCATCAATTACAGGGGTACGGGCTGTCCTGAAAGACTCCCCTGCCTGGCCAGTGCCTGAACCAAGGGTCTCATCATCTATACTTTCCATCTGAACGGCCATGGCCGTATTCAGGTATACGCCCTTTATGAGAGGAGGAACCCTCTTTATCTCTTTTTTGGCCAGATCCTTTATGGCGAGAGGAAACTCTTCACACTCGCTTGGTTCTTCAGCGCCCTCCAGGGTCTCTTCCTCCGCATCCCTTTCAGATCCCATTGTAACCGTATATTTGAGCGAACCAGCTATGGACAAAATGGATAAATAACGGGGAATGGTAAACTCCGGGATATAAAGAGGTTTTGTCCCGAACAAGGGAGTCTTTGCCTCGGATAACTCCTTAAGGCTCCAGGGGGTATCAATAATGACACCCCTTATCCAGTAGCCATCTTCTATGCCAAATAGAGTTAAGGCCGCGGTTTCATTCTCAGGAGAAATCATTATTGTGCCTGACCTTGTGAGCCCCATCGTATCATCAACCACATCCAGGTTCTTCCATCCATCACTGCCATAATACTGCCACTTTATAGTGGGTGGCTTCTCGCTTTCAGGGTAGGCATAGTATCTGTCAATCTCTACATAGAGACTGTAGGGTCCTCTCTTCAGTGGTGCACTGAAGCAGAGGTATAAGGCAGGATGCTTATCAGAGAGGAACTCAAAGGGTCTGAAAGGTACTTCCTGTGGGGACATCTGGAGGTTGTTTTCGGTAAGAAGGTGTTGTGGCTCATGGCCTCCATTAATAGATGAATAACCGAGTTTCAAATTCATTATACAGGGAGGACAATATGTTCCTTCAACTACATTATCATCCTCTATCACATACTCCTTCCCGTAATCCCCTCCAACAAGCCTCACCCTTATCCAGTGGTTCTCCTTGCCGTTGACAGTGGTCTTTTTGATTTCAGGCAGTCCATCTATTCTTATTTCTTTAGAAGCACCTGATGTCAGGTTTTCATCCGTTTCTGTTTCCAGCCTGATCCATCCCTCACCATCCCAGTACTCCCAGGATAGGTTCGGAGAGTCACCCGAACCTGGCTCAAGGGTGAAGTTCAGGGTAATTTTATAGTCTTTTTTGGAGAAGACCTCCTCAGAACCTATGTAACAGGTATCATAGAGTTTTGGTTTGTGTCCGAAAGGATAAAACCTCTCTGGATTCACGGGAACATCATTTACAAAAACAAGGTCAGGAGATATTCCAGCTGTAGCATCTTCGCCCGTCTCAGTATCTGAATACGTTTCGTCAGAAGATATCACAGATGCAACATCAAAGACATTTTCTGTAATTACTCCACTGATACCATATGTATTTGTTTCTGGATTGGCCTTTTCTGCAACAGGCTCTACAGATACCTTTATACTTTCAATCTCTATCTCCGCTACTATGTCTTTTCCCCGTATATACCTGCAATAGATCCACCTGCTTTTTATACCGCCAATTTCTGTTTCTTTTATGAGACAGGTATCTTCCTTCTCAAGTGTTAGTATTAGTTTTTTGTCTTTCCATTCCAACTTTTTTACAGAAAGACTCTTACTTCCACTGCACTCCCCGTCATCTTCCGGGATATATTCCCATTGGACATTGCTATCTGCAAGCTTTTCAATTCCCTTTCCTGTAATCTTCAACAGGATTAGCCCCCTTTTTACATTCAATACATCCGGCTCCCCGATATACAGTACATGTCTCTGAAGGTCTTCGCCTGTGAATATATTCAGGGAAGCCTTGCCATCAATCATGTCTGAATGGTCATAAACTGTGTCGGTTTCCGGAATGAATGAAAAGATGGCCCTGAGCTTTGAAGGAGTTACCACAAAGGTCTTCTCTGTCTCAAAGACCACGGACTCTCCCTCGCTGTCCTTGCCCGCAACCTTTGTGGATGCCGGCACAGTAATATCCTCAGCGGCTCCTTCTGAGGGCACAAATACCACAGGGGCCTCTGCCTGAGGTTGCAGGAGTTTTGTATCAATTGTTTCAAGAAAACTTAGATAGTGTCTGTATAGAGCGCGATTGAGTCTCTCTGTAATGGATTTGTACATCTCTGCAAAAATCCTTGAAAGAGCAAGTCCTGGATCCGTGTCATCAGGTAGCCATTCAGGTACAAAAAATGGAGCCTTTGCCTTTATCTCCTCCACAATCCTCTGTGTTGTGATATCTTTTATTTTCGGGGTTTCCATTCTAAGCCTCTTTCAGATAAAAGGGATATACAAGATTAAACCTGTTGTTTGTTCTTCTTACCCGATAGTCAATACTGATCAGGAGTTTCCCTTCATCCGCATCATCAG
>JAADHP010000130.1:0-6063 GCA_013151785.1 Nitrospirota bacterium
AGGGCATCAAGATTACGGGAAATAACAAAATCTACAGCCTCCTGTAGGGACTTCAATGCAAGGGCTATAATGGGCTCTTTAAGCTCTCTCTCAGTCCTTAAAAGTGAGGGCTGATTTGATAAATGTACATCTGATATGTGCAGGAAAGAAAAGTGTTTCTTCATGGGTTTTATATTTAAAATTATAGCACAGGTTGTTGTAATAAAGGGAGTTTAGATTCCGGTTTGAACACCTGAATCATCTGTATACACACCCGAGGAGGGTACAAGACTACAAGTAGGCAAGTTCCTTTTTTGCCTTTTCAGGTTCAAAGACCTGGTGTATCAAGGGCCTCTCACTGATTACGGGTATCTTTTCTTCATAGGACACTCTGTTGTTTCTGAATATAATGCCCGTGGGAATCCTGTCTCCCCACTCAAGGGCCTTCTTGAATGCCTCAACACGGTCATAGGGGTCATGGCTGTCATCAATATGATATACCCTATCACTGTACCACTTATAGGTGTTGATCTTGTTAAAGGTTACGCAGGGCTGAAGGATATCAAGTAATGCAAAACCCTTATGCTGAATAGCCTCCTTCATTAATTCACGAAGAAAATCCCTGTCACCTGCAAAACCCCTTGCAACAAAACTACAATCAAGGGCCACAGCCATTGCAAGCGGATTGAGTGCCTCTGATAGACTGCCAAAGGGTTGAGTCTTGGTTATTACACCCTCCATTGTGGTGGGTGAAGCCTGCCCCTTTGTAAGTCCATATACCTGATTGTTATGAACAAAGAGGGTTACATTTATATTCCTCCGTATAGCATGTATGAGATGATTGCCACCCTCACCATAGCAATCACCATCTCCAGCAACTGCTATAACATTCATGGTATGGTTGGCAAGCCTTATCCCTGTTGCCACGGGAAGTGTCCTGCCATGAAGTCCGTTAAAGGTATTGCACTTTATATAATGGGGCAGTTTTCCTGCCTGACCAATACCTGAGACAATGGTAATCCTGTGGGGTGGTATCTGCAGTTCAAGTAGAGCCTCTTTGAGGGTCTTTAAGATGGAGAAATTACCACACCCCGGACACCAGGCAGGTACCTGACCTTCATAGTCCTTTATATCTGGCAAAGTAAATGTTCCTCCTCTTTCTTTTTCTTCATTCTACTATGATATAGACGAGATAGGCAACCTTAATATTACTTCTTTTCCTTCTCTGCAAGGTCTTTGAGTAATTTTTCAGTCTCCTTCAAATATCTGCCAAATGTTGCCCAGTCCTCCTTTTTCAGTGCCTCCTTTGCCTTAAGAAGACTTTCAAAGGCCTTACGACCCAGATTGGTTTCTGGTAATTCAGCAGGCTTTTTAATGGCCTTCCTTGAAAAGACGAACTCCTTTGTAGATGCATTGAAAAGACTGTAAAGTGCTGCCTGGAGATTTTCCTTCATTACCACCTCGTTTTCATAGGCCACTATAACCCTTCTCAGCTCGGGAAGGCCGACCCTGTCTGTGGCAACAAGATACAGAGGCTGTACATAGATCAGGGAGTTCTCAATAGGTATTATAAGGAGGCTTCCCCTGATGACATCTGAACCACGTTGTCCCCAGAGGGTCAATTGCTGGGAGATATAGGCATTCTGATCAATACGTGCATCTATCTGACGGGGACCAAAGACGAGCCTGTCCCTTGGGAATGTATAAACAATAATTTTTCCATAGTTTTCACCATCACATCTTGCAGCCATCCATGCAGCAAGATTGTCTCTTTTTGCAGGAGTAAAGGGTACAAGAAGAACAAACTCCTCTTTCCCTTTGGATTGTATTCCTTTGTCCTTTGGCAGTGTAAGGATCAGATAATAGGGATCCATGGATTTCCCTTTGTATACAGGTATCTCCCAGAGGTCTTCTTTGTTATAAAAGACCCTGGGATCGGTCATATGAAATGTGGCAAACATCCTCGACTGGACCTTCATAAGTGTTCTGGGATAACGGATGTGTCTCCTTATATCCTGAGGCATCTCCCTGTATGTTTTAAACAGGTCGGGAAAAATCCTTTTGTATGTTCTGATCAAAATGTCTTTTTCATCAACTATGTAGAAATTGAGGGTACCGTCGTAGGCATCAATAACTACCTTAACAGGGTTTCTGATATAATTAATCCCCCTGCTAATAGGTTCAGAATAGGGAAGGCGATTGGTATAGGTGTATGCATCTATTATCCAGTAGAGTTTTCCATCATCAGAGATCATCATATAGGGGTCCTGGTCGTAGATCATAAAGGGAGCTATCTTTTCTACACGTTCAATAATGTTTCTGTAATAGATGATTCTGCTTTCCTTTTTGATGTCAGTAGAGAGTACCAACTTGAAATCCCCGAAGTGTAGCGCAAATAGTGTCCTCTTTAATATATTGGACAATCTCACACCACCGTTACCTTCATAGTGGGTATAGACATTTCCGCTCTTTGTGGGATATCCGAATTCTCTGACCTTTGTATTTACCACCACATATTCATTGGTGCTCTCTCCATAATAGATTTCAGGTCGGTTGATTTTGATATCCTCAATATTGTCTGCTGTTACAGGTGGAATATCCTTGAGTATGAACTCAGGTAGTCCTTCTTCTGTTATGCCGCTTACAGTACCCATAGTCAGACCAATACCATGGGTATATACAAGCCGTTCATTTATCCATGTCTTGCCAGGGAGATCTTCATAGGAGAGTTCCCTTGGCGAGAGCATAACCTGTATGTACTTTCCATTGATTATGTAACGATCATTATCAACGTCATTGAATTTATAATAGGTTCTTATCTGTTGAAGCTGACTGTAGGTCTTCAGAAGGGGCTCTTCATCCCACAGTCTGATGTTTCTTATGGTGGATATATTCTTCTCTATATCTTTCGCTGACAGACCCTTGGCTGGATCAAAGGGCTGTATTTTGATCTTGTCAAGATCATAACCAATACGTGTAAATGCTATATGATGTTTGATATAGGGCCGTTCAAGAACAATCTCGTTGGGCGTTACCTTGAAGTTTTGTAGAAGAGAGGGATACAAACTCATGCCCACAATGTAGACAATCAGGAGTGTGGCAAGAGGAGCAATTATAAACACCCGGGCCCTTTTATAGATACCGTAGAAGAGCAGGATGGAGGTAATTACACTGATGATAATAATTATATTATAGGCAAACAGCCTTGCTTTGACATCTGTATAGGATGCACCAAAGAGGATATCATGCCTGCTGAATAAAAGATCGAATCGGTCAAGATAGAACTTAAAGGCCATGTTAAGCAGAAGAATAGAGAAAAGCACTGTTATGTGCAGCCTTACACGTCTGTCTATACTGAAAAGCCCCTCGATATAGGTAATACCACCTCTGAGGGTGTAGTTTGTCAGGGTAGTTACTATGAGGATGAAAATGAAGAGCGAGGTCATACTGTTTACAATCTGCAGAAGGGGGTATCTGAATAAATAGAATGATATATCTTTGCCAAAAACAGGGTCACTGATGCCTGCATTAATACTGTTAATATAGAGGAGTATCTCGTCCCAGTATCTGCTTCCGTTTATCCCAAGAAAGAGGCATATGAAGATGCCCACAAAGAGGGTGAGTTTCTTCACTATATCATTAAGGTCGTACTTTCTCAGAACGTAGAGATTCTTTTCAAGCTGGTATAGTCGTCCCTGGGGGAAGTCCCTGGAGTTGCAGATAATGGTATTCATTGTATAAAGTATGAAGGTAACAAGAAAGAATGCCCCACCTGCGAATATCTTTGTAAGAAAGGTCTTTTGAAATACAGAGACCAGCCCCACCTCTTTGAAGAATAGATAATCTACATAAAAGCCTATGGAGGTAAAAAGACTTGCCAGGAGCATTAATAAAAGGGTTATTCCAAGGATAAAGAGGATATTCTTTTTCATTATAGCCCTCTGTAGATACGTCTGCCAGAGTTACCAAGGGTGGTAAGTATCTCATAGGATATGGTTCCTGCCCATCTGGCAAGATCGTCTGGTGTTATCCTTGAGCTACCCTGAACACCCATCAGTACCACCTCATCCCCAACCCTGGCATCTCTGACATCCGTCAGATCAATCATTGTCAGATCCATACAGATTCTTCCCACAACCTGGGCAGGCCTTCCCCTGACAAGTACACAACCCCTGTTTGAGATGGCACGCATTATACCGTCAGCATATCCACCAGGAATCAGTCCAATAAGGCTGTTACGCTGTGTTATGTAGGTTCTTCCGTAGCTTACAGGTGTGCCTTTTTTGAGTCTCCTGATATCTATAATGGAGCTTTTTGCCTCCATTACAGGATTTTCATAGTCTGAAGGACAGGGACTTACACCATAAAGGAGTATACCCGGTCTCACAGCATCAAGATAGGTCTCGGGAAGGTTTATAACTGCGGCACTGTTTGCCATATGTGCCATGGCAGTGATTCCCTTTGAATGCAGGAAAGTCAGTGCCTTTTGAAATCTCTGTAACTGGTTGATTGCGACACTATGGTCAGAGAGATCAGCATCTGAAAAGTGGCTCATGATACCTGTTATCCTGATTCCAGGAAGGCTTACAATTTTTTCAAAATCCCTGTTGAAAGTGTCATATCTTATTCCCATTCGTCCCATACCTGTATCTATATTGATATGAACAGGGATATCCTTGTTGAATCTTCTTGACAGTTTTGATATCTCTTTTGCAGTTCTTATGCTGTTAATAACAGGAATAAGGGAGTATTTTATTATGTCATCACTAATATCACTATCAAAGAAGACTATGATGGGGGATTTTATTCCGTTTTCTCTTAAATCAATGGCCTCAGAAAGATAGGCCACACCAAAGAAGGAAACCCCTTCTTTTTCCAGAGTCCTTGATATTTCAATAGCACCGTGACCATAGGCATCTGCCTTTACTACGGCAATTATCTTTCTACGGCCTACCTTCCTTTTTATATAACCAAGATTAGACCTGAGCTTGTTTAGGTCAATCTCTAAGATTATACCTCTTTTCACTTATGCCTTTTCTTGGCCCTCTGAAGAACTGTTGGTCTCTTTTTAGACAGGCTTTTTGGGAGTTACATCTATCTCGTCCGGCTCTGATGTGGCCTTCTTGAAATTCTTTATGGCCTGTCCTATTCCTTTACCGAGTTCTGGAAGTCTTGATGCGCCAAAGAGCACAACAACAATCAAAAAGATGATTATCAACTCTGGCATTCCTAATCCAAACATATCCGTCCTCCTATATGTTTTTTAAAGTCATCCGGTGTATTTATATTAACAAAACTCCTCCCCTCCGGGTCTATATGAATTAAAGCCTCTTCCTGTACTATACAACAATCCGAATAGTTCAGGAAGTCAACAATCCTTGTCCTTCCTGTTATTATAGCATGTTCTAAGTTTTCAAGTATTTTTTTTGTGTAGATGCCTATAAGGGGATGGATAACACCTTTATGACGGCATATTACAATGGGTTCTTCTCTGTTGAGTTTTATCAGATATTCAATAAGTTCTTTTTTTATAAAAGGTGCATCACAGGGTGTTACAAATATGCCATCATTTGAGGCATTTATCATTGAAGAGTAAATTCCAACCAGTGGACCCATAGAGGGATATACATCACCTGCTAATTTAACATTATATGGGAAATATAACTCGGGTGAATTTGTGCTTATAATAATCTCTTCGAAAAACTCCTGGTAAATCTCAATCAGGGTTTCTATTATTCGCTTATTGCCTATCTTTAAAAGACCCTTTGGTATGGGAAATCTTCTATTTGAACCACCTGCAAGTATGACACCTGTAAGTTTCATAGATAATGATAACCCAAAAGGACGGTGTTTTTTCAACAGGAGTTCCCATCCTTAAAATAGTGATTGACTATCCAGTCAACTTTATAGGCATATAGGTATTGCCTTTGAAGGGTTTCAGAAAATCAAAGAGATTCACTATGAGGGTGAACCTGATTTTCTCCTCGGAGCATGGGGGCTCCCCGAAAAGTCATAGACTTTTTGGGGCAGAGGCCTTGGATGTCCGCTGAGAAATTGGGGCCCCCAGAAAATCGTAGATTTTCT
>JAADHP010000130.1:6077-17419 GCA_013151785.1 Nitrospirota bacterium
TGGGGTGTAAGTTGAGCGGTAAAGCCAAAACCCACCTATCCACAAAACTGACTGATAAGTCAATTGGCAGATTTAGGATAAATGAACCTGCTGAAAAGAAGGAAGGAAAAGAATTCACAACACTACTACAGTGGATTCAGACAGGCAGAGAGGTGGTTCATCATCCCATTGATGCAATAGGATTTTAAATATAAAAGACACAGCATTTTCTGCTTTCAGATGATACATAAATATGCTGGTGTGTGTTACTGTTGGTATTGCTACATGGTCTTCTTCACCACCTCTCTGCCCGGAAAAACGTAGATTGCATTATTTCAGACAAGTATGAGTTGCAATCAAAATGTGATATCATTTATCATTTACCTTAACAATGGAATCAAGATATAAGATACTCATAATCACTCTTTTATTATCTGTATTTGCTCCATTGTCTGTATCATTTGCCTTTGACGGGCCATTACAGGTTAAGAACCAGTTTCCCCTATTTCTTCATGCCTGCCCGCCATATTTAGAAAAGGCATCATTAGAGGATTCTTTTTCACTAACCCTCTCTCACTCGAGCACCTATCTTGTTCAGAGATCAGAAAGATGGACTGTGAATCTTGATATGGAGATTACAGAGGTCACTCTTCGATACAGGAAGATCATGGGTAACTCTCTGGAACTTGGTCTTAATATCCCTGTGATTATTTTCAGCAGTGGTTTTATGGATGGATTTCTTGAAGTATATCACAAGACCTTTGGTTTTCCTGATTACGGCAGAAGTAAAAGACCTTTGAATAGTTTTCTCTATGAGGTGAGAAGAGATGGTATCCTGGTTGTTAAAGGTGAAAATCAGACTGGTCTGGGTGACATAAGACTTTCGATAAAAAAATCCTTAATCCTGTCAGATAGATTTAACTTCAGCATAAAGGGGATCGTCGAACTGCCTACAGGAAATGCCGAAAGAGGATATGGTAATGGTAGTATGGATGCTGGTTTTTCCATCCTTTTTGATAAAGCTATCTCTGAGAATATTATCTCATACTGGAATTTCGGAATTGTATTTCCTGGCAGGTTGAAGGGATACACCACTGTTGACCTGAGGAATTTTGTATATGGTGCTCTCTCAGTGGAGTATCTGGCAAATAAGCACCTTGGGCTTATTGCTCAACTTGAAGGCCATTCATCAATATACCCTGAAACAGGCATTTCAGCTATTGATGGCACTGTGTTTCTTCTGTCTCTGGGTGGCAGGTATTATTCAGGAAACAGTAGCTTCGAGGTTTCACTTACTGAAGACCTGAACACCACAGGTGCCCCTGATTTTATTTTGAACCTCTCCTATAAAATAAAATTTCACTAAGAAGTCAGAGGTTACTCCAAAAATGTATCATAAATAAAAGAAGCTGTTGAAAAGAAAGAAAAAAGATAGGCACCCCAACAGAACTTTTGCCACATCTGTCTAAATAAAACACTATCAAGGCAGGGCACCTCAAAAAATAATGCAATCCACAGGATTGGTCTCTCTGCCAGAACCTGTATTCAATAACAGAACTAAACCATACAGAGATTCCATTGCACAGCGGCAGAGTTGGTGAAGAATACCCATGTAGCAATACCGACAGTAACATACACCAGCATACCCCTGTATCACCTGAAGGCTGAAAAGCCCCTGTCTTTTTATAATTTTAAATCCCATTGCATCAATGGGATGATGAACCACCTCTGCCGCTCCTGTGAAGGTCTGTGGTAAGAGCAGTGCTGTGTAAGTTTATCTGTAGAGTTTTATCTGGTTTCTTTAAAAATGAGGGAACTCCTGGATGGATTTAGGTTGAAATAAGCATCTACTTTTCTTTATTATTACAGTATGCAGGATATGGTACATAAACTGATACAAAAGAACAAAACAAAGATATTCATGTTTATCCTTGACGGGCTTGGAGGCCTGCCAGTTAATGGTAAGACTGAGCTTGAGGCTGCCCATATACCGAATCTTGACGAAATCGCAAGGAAATCAGCCACAGGGCTGCATATTCCTGTGGACTATGGAATCACACCTGGCAGTGGACCTGGTCATCTTGGAATCTTTGGCTACAATCCCAAACAGTGGGAGATCGGAAGGGGTGTTCTTGAAGCGCTCGGTCTTGGTATAGAACTGACAGACCGTGATGTGGCCATAAGATGCAATTATGCAACCATACAGGAGGGGCTTGTAAAGGACAGAAGGGCAGGTCGAATTCCCACGGAAAAAAACAGGGCTTTAACAGCAAGGCTTCAGCAGGAGATAAGACAGATTGACGAAGCAGAAATAATATTTTCTCCTGGAATGGAGCACAGGTTTGCTGTTGTATTGAGATTCCCTGAGCCGCTTGAACACAATTCCGATATGGTGAACGACACAGATCCTCAGAAGATTGGGAAACCACCATTAAAACCAGAGCCAGGGAATCCTCAATCAGAAAGGGTGGCTCGTATTGCTGATAAACTGATTAAAAGGGTTGCTGAATTACTGAAGGATGAGGAACCTGCAAACTATATACTTTTAAGGGGTATTTCACAGGTGCCACGGATACCAACCATGGAAGAGGTATTCGGACTTAAGGCACTGGCTATAGCAGTCTATCCCATGTATAGGGGGCTTGCCAGATTGATAGGGATGGATACACCACCAGTGAATGGTGATATAAAGGAAGAGATAGATTTTTTGAGAGACAATATTGAGGATTATGATTTCTTCTTTGTCCATATAAAAAAGGTGGATTCCTATGGAGAGGATGGAAACTTTGAGGGAAAGGCAAAGAAGATTGAGGAGTTTGATTCCTTCCTGCCCGAAATACTCTCACTCAAGCCGGATGTGCTTATTGTTACAGGAGACCATTCAACCCCTGCCCTTATGAAGGAGCATTCATGGCACCCTGTACCTGTGCTTATCCATGCCCCATATGTGCTTGGTGGCCTGAGTGGTGGTTTTTCCGAAAGGGAGTGTCTTAAGGGTGAACTTGGTATATTCCCTGCCTACCATATCCTTCCCCTTGCCCTTGCAAATGCGGGGAGGCTCAAGAAATTTGGTGCCTGAGGAGTTCCCGATAGGGTAGTATAAATCACGATGAGGGAAACATCCTATCAAAACAACTACTCACTCATTGATACACACTGTCACCTTGACATGACAGAGTTTGACAGTGATAGAGATGAGGTGATTAAAAGGGCAATAAATGCAGGCATTGAACGGATTATCTGCATTGGTACTGATTATGAAAGTGCCAGGAAGTGCATCTCACTTTCAAGGAAATACAGGGATACAGTCTATGCCACCGTGGGTCTTCATCCCCATGATGCAAGGCTCTATACCTCTGAATATGAAGAAAAACTCAGAACGCTTGCCCGGGAGGATGGAGTTGTTGCCATTGGTGAGATAGGGCTTGATTACCATTACGACAACTCTCCAAGACAGATACAGCAGGAGGTTTTTATAAAACAACTGTCAATTGCAAGGGAACTGAATCTCCCCGTAGTTGTTCATAGCAGAGAGGCAAAGGCAGATACATTAAGGATACTCAAGGAGAGTGGCCTTACCAGAGGGGTCATGCACTGTTTCTCAGGAGACTGGCAGATGGCAGAGGAGGCAATGGCCATGGGCTTTTATATCTCCATAGCAGGTCCTGTAACCTTCAAGAATGCAAAGAGGCTTTTAAAGATTACTGCATCTGTTCCTGATGATTATCTTCTTGTTGAAACAGACGCTCCATATCTTACGCCTGTACCATACAGGGGTAAAAGGAATGAACCGGCCTTTCTGATTCACACAGTAGAGAGGATTGCCAGTATAAGGGGTGTGAGACCTGCAGATATTGCAAGGATTACCACAGTAAATGCCAGAAGGCTCTTTCGCATTGGTAAACTGCCTGAAAAGGGTACACTGGCCTATCAGATAAGAGACTCTCTGTACCTGAATATAACGAATCGTTGCTCCAATGCCTGTACCTTCTGCATAAGGTTTCATAGTGATTATGTAAAGGGACATAATCTCCGTCTTGAATATGAACCGGATATAGAGGAATTAAAGTCCGCCATAGGTGATCCTTCAAGATTCAAGGAGATTGTATTCTGCGGCTATGGTGAGCCTCTTATCAGGCTTGAGCTTGTAAAAAAACTGTGCAGATGGATCAAGGCAAAGGGTGGGAGGATAAGGATCAATACAAATGGTCACGGGAATCTGATTCACAAAAGAAACATTCTTCCTGAATTAAAAGGTCTTGTGGATGCCTTTTCAATAAGCCTTGATGCCCATGATGAGCAGACCTACAACAGGATATGTAAGCCTCTTTACAGGAATGCCTTCAAGGCAGTAGTAGAGTTTATTAAGGAAGCCAAAACTATCACTGATGATGTAACTGTTACTGTTGTGTCTGTTCCAGAGGTGGATATTGATAAGTGCAGAAGGCTTGCCGGGGAACTTGGCGTAAGATTCAGGGTGAGGGAGTATAATGTGGTAGGGTGAGATATTTTTTTGTAGCATTTATAATTAAAAGATGATATAATGTTATAAGAGATGCGACTGAAAATCCTTCCATACAGGAGCCACCTGAGATGAGCATCGCCATCATTGGTGGTGGAATCTCAGGGCTATCTTTAGGATATTATCTGCTTGAAAAAGAACCAGATTTAGAACTTGTAATATTAGAGGCTGACAAGCGTCCAGGTGGAAAGATACGGACCGACAGGATTAAAGGTTTTCTCTGTGAAAGTGGTGTTAATGGATTCCTTGATAACAAACCACTAACCCTCCAGTTTATAAAGAGCATCTCCCTCTCTCCCCTTAAGAGCAACGAGGCATCAAAGAAGAGGTATATATACAAGAAAGGAAGACTTTACAGGTTGCCTGAGTCTGCAGGTGCTTTTATCTCATCAGGACTCATAAGTCCCTGTGGAAAGGGAAGACTTCTCTTTGAGATTATTACACCAAGGAGCCAGGAGGAGGATGAAACACTTGCCAGTTTCGCTAAAAGAAGGCTTGGGAAAGAGGCCTATGAGATGTTTATTGATCCCATGGCATCAGGCATATATGCAGGCGATCCAGAGATGCTGAGCATCAGAAGCTGTTTTCCAAGAATATATCAACTTGAAAAAAAGTACGGAAGCCTTTTCAGGGCTCTTTTTCAGCTCCAGAAAGAAGCAAAGAAGACAGGGAAGGAGGTGGGGCCTTCGCCTGGGGGCACACTTACTTCATTTTATGATGGCATGGAAGCAGTTGTTTCGAAACTCAAGGAAATACTAAGAGATAAAATAAAAACTTCAAGTAAAGTGTCAGCTATTGAAAGGAAAAATGACAGGTATGGCATATATATCCAGAACGGCGAGGAGATAATAACAGAAAGGGTCGTGCTTGCCTGTCCTGCCTATGAGGCCTCATCTATACTGGAGTCCATGGATAAGAGGCTGTCATGGGAGCTTTCTCATATACCTTATCCACCTGTTTCAGTAGCATGTCTTGGATACAGGATTGAGGATATCTCTGCTAAACTGGATGGCTTTGGATTTCTTGTTCCTGGTGTGGAGAAAAGAAGAATACTTGGCACACTCTGGGATTCAAGCATTTTCCCGAACAGGGCACCTGAGGGCAGTGTGCTTCTGAGAACAATGGTTGGAGGTGCCAGGAATCCAGATGTTGCCCTGCAGGATGAAGAGGAAATCGTGCAGACTGTCAGAGAAGAGCTTGATGATATAATGGGGCTTGATGCTGAACCTGAGCTTGTAAGTGTTTATAAACATGAAAAGGCAATTCCACAGTATAATCTTGGCCATTACAGAATTGTTGAAAGTGTGGAGACCATAACAAGAACCATGAAGGGTTTCTATCTCACAGGCAATGCATATCATGGTATAGGTTTTAATGATTGTATCGAAAATTCATACAAGCTGAGTCAGAGGATACTGGAAGAGTTAAGAAGTAATTAATGCTTTCCAACACCAAAACTAAATTTATCCATCCTTAAAGGGATGGGAAAGGAGGTATCATGAAAGAGCAGGAAATCGTGGATGTACTGAGGGTTGAAAACGAGGAGTTCAGAAGGCTTGAGGCAGAACACAGGGAACTTGACATGAAGCTACAGCAGTATGAGGGAAAACCCTATATATCCCCTGCAGACGAGATCGAGATCAAAAGCATCAAGAAACAGAAGCTTGCAAGAAAGGACAGAATGGCTGCCATTATAAGGGAGTATAAGAGGATGGCAGTATTAAACAATTAGTAAAAACAAAGAGATTCAAAGAATATATAAAGTAACTTATTAAAAATTAAGTGCCCCTTTCAAGGGGCACTTTTGTAATTGAAATAATTAAAATCATATCTTAAGGTCATAACCGAGAGTAACAAACACCTTGACCCTTATGGATCATTTTATTAGGTGAAAAAAAGAAGGTTTTATCTTTAATAACCCAAATCCAACTGTAATGAAAAAAACTGATAATCCTACTGAACCTTATTACTGGATTTGGGTCAGTAGTGCCTAAAATAATTTCAGATTTGCAAACAAGGCAGGGTACCGAAGAAAAATAAGCACCACACCTTTGTCACAGTAAGCAGTGAGCAGTAGATAGGTGAATGGGCGGATGAGTTGATGGGTGAAGACTCCACCATGGCACTGCTATGTACGTTATGTCTACAGTTTTATTTGTAAAAATTGGAGGAATCTCCTGTTTTCCCTGAAATGCTGATAGAAAAAAGTCTACACAAAAGCAGGCACACAGGTATTGCCTTTGAAGGGCTTCAGAAAATCAAAGAGGTTCACAAGGAGGGTGAACCTGATTTTCTCCTCCGGAGCATGGGGGCTCCCCGAAAAGTCGCAGACTTTTCGGGGCAGAAGCCATGGATGGCATGCGAGAATGACTGAGAAGGCAATACCTGTGTGCCTATAAAGTTGACTGGATAGTCAAACTATTTTAAGGTGTTTTATTATCTCTTGACAAAGGTAAAACCTCTATGAGACACTATTGTATCACTATTGAGTTACGGAGGTTTTATGAAGTTTGTTACTGTAAGAGAATTGAAAACAGAAGACAACCGAAATATGGCGTCTTATTAAAAAGGGGGAGGAACTTGTTATTACTTCTAATGGAAAACCTATAGCTTTATTAACTGGTGTGTCAGAGGATACACTGGAGGATGATCTTGAGACCCTGAGAAGAGTAAGTGCCCTTAAATCTCTTGATAAAATTCACAGGGAGAGTCTGAAAAAAGGCACCTATAAAATATCAATGGAGGAGATTGATAAAGAAATAAAAAAGGTAAGAAGAAAACACAGAGGAAAGTAGTAAGTGAAAATAGTGCTTGACACGAATGTAGCAGTATCAGCATTTCTGAATCCCTACGGAAAACCTGCCAAAATATTGCGGCTTATACTTCAGGGTGATATTGAAATAGTAGTTGATGAGAGAATACTTAATGAATATGAAAACGTTCTCTTAAGACCAGTTTTTGGATTACCAAAAAATGAGGTATTAAATGTAATTGATGTTTTAAGAAGTATATCAAATTACGCCCCTGCCTGCAAAAGAAAAATAGAACTGCCTGACGAAGGAGATGAGCCATTTCTTGAAGTAGCTATTTCAGGAAGGGCAGATGCTATTGTAACGGGAAACAAAAAGCACTTTCCTTCGGATAAATGTATGGATATAAAAGTTCTCTCACCACAAGAGTTCCTGCAATTATTTTTAAAATAAGTACTTTTATTACCTTAACTGCTCAAATAATGTGGAAAATTTCTGAAGGCTTTTTGTTTGTAGGTATTTTGTTAAAATAGTAGGACCCAAATCCAACAATAAAAATCTAACAGTGGTATGGTAGAGTCTGAACGGTTTTGAATTTTGCATAAGATTTGCCAGGAGGGCAAATCGCAAAATTCCCTCGGAAGTAGCCATGGATGGCTACTGAGAATGATGTGTAAGACTCTACCATACCACTGTTACAATGCTTCTTAGTTATCCTTGCGGCTGAATTTGGGAGGATTTAAATTTAAAAAGATCTTTTATGAGTACATAGTGAGAGTATTTGAAGATACTGTAAAGGCATATTTCAGGGAGCGGATTAACAGGTTTGTCATATCCTGCGAAAGCAATGGCAAGACCATTGAGGCCTATCTGCCAAATCCTGGAAGACTCTGGGAGTTGTTGCTCCCTGGCAGGTCTGTGTATCTTGTAAGAAACAACACCAGCACAGGGTATACGGCCGTGGCAGTAAAGAAAGATAACTCTATTGTAATGCTACATACCCACAAGGTGAATGATGTAGCTCAGTGGCTTATAGAGAACAACAGGGTTCCAGGCCTTGAGGGTTACAGGGTGGAGAGGAGGGAGTATACTCATGGCAAAAGTAGGTTTGATTTTCTCCTCAGAAGGCATAAAAGGTCGCTACTGTTAGAGGTGAAGTCCTGTACATTATTTCATAAAGGTATTGCCATGTTTCCCGATGCAGAGACAAAAAGGGGGCTGAGACATCTGGAGGAGCTTTCAGAGGTCAGGAAGACAGGCAAGGAAGCCGGGGTTTTGTTCCTTGTAAGCACTGATGAGGCTGAGTACTTCCTGCCTGAGTACCATACAGACATAGACTTTTCTCTGTCACTTTATAAAAATAGAGGTGGACTCTTTATAGAGGCACTGTCATTAAGGTGGAATAATGACCTGGAACTGGACAGCGTGGTGAAACCCCTCCGGATACCATGGCAGATTCTTGACAGAGAGATGGTGGACAGTGGTGCATACATGGTTGTCCTGTTTATTGAAAAAGACAAATCCGTAAGAATTGGTACCCTTGGAGATATTTTGTTCAAAAAGGGATATTATGTCTATGTTGGCTCTGCTGAGAAGGGCCTGAAGGCACGGATGGAGAGGCACAAAAGAAGGCGCAAGAAGGTCCACTGGCATATAGATTACCTGAGAAACCACTGTGAGATTGTAACAGTTCTGCCAGTACGTTCATCGGAGAGGCTTGAATGTCTTATGGCAAGAGATATCAGGATGATTGCACAGGGTACGATAAAAGGTTTTGGTTCATCTGATTGCAGGTGCAAGGGACATCTCTATTATTTAAGTGAGCTGCCAATAAGGAACAAAAAGTTTATTGATATCCTTCTTGACTACAGGATTGGAAGACTGAGGAGCAGGATATGCCAGAGGTGATCATAATAGAGACAGACTATGAATACAACAGTCTGAAAAGAAGACTCATTCCTGTTTTAGAGAAACTTGACAGCAACAGAATCAAAAATGGAGACAGGGTGGTAGTGAAACCAAACCTTCTTACTGTTGCACCCCCTGAAAAGGCAGTAACCACCCATCCGGTGATTGTAAGGGTTGTCTCAGAGTATCTCATTGATGCAGGGGCAAGGGTTCAGATATCAGACAGTCCTGCCATAGGTGGCTTCAAGAAGATCCTGAAAGAGGGAGGTTATCTTGATGAGTTGGGTCATCTTGAAGTTGAGGCCAGGGAGTTTAAAGAGACTGCTGAGATTGATATTGGTGAGCCCTTCGGGATGGTGGAGATTGCCAGGGATGTACTTGAGGCAGACCATGTTATCAATCTCCCAAAACTCAAGACCCATGGCCAGATGCTTTTAACCCTTTCTGTGAAAAACCTCTTTGGCTGTATTGTCGGGCTCAGGAAGCCCCAGTGGCATCTGAGGACAGGAGTGGACAGGATACGTTTTGCTGAATTGCTCTATCTGATAGCCAGAAAGGTCAATCCCCTCTTTACCATAATGGATGGTGTGCTTGCAATGGAAGGTGACGGGCCTGGTAAGAGTGGCACCCCTGTGAGACTGAATATGGTTCTTGGGAGCAATGACATTACAGCCCTTGACATAGCTGTCTGCAGGCTACTGGGGGTATCTCCCGAGAGGTTATTGACAAATAAGGTGGCCTTTAGCAAGGGGTACAGGCCTGAAGAGATAAGGATAGAGGGGAACAAAAAAAGTATAAAGAATTTCAAATTACCACAGTTGGGGCCATTGATATTCGGCCCCTCGGTGCTTCACCCCTTTATGAGGAGACATCTGATTGAAAGACCTCTTGTTGATGTTAACAAATGTCTCCAATGTGGTCAGTGCTGGAGCTATTGTCCTGCCAGGGCCATTGAGAAGGCCTCCAGTGCTATTGAGTTTGACTATGAAAGATGTATCAGATGTTACTGCTGTGTTGAGGTATGCCCCCACGGAGCCCTGACCAAAGAAGAGCCACTGGCAGGGAGGTTTATTAGATCTCTTCTGCAAAGAAAGGGAGCATGAATGCGTCCCTGCCAGTAGATATATTAAAAAGACAGCACACCCCTTGCCCTTGTTGCAAGATCTATCAGGGTCATTGCGCCGGCAGGCTTTACACCTTCGATGAGATCCTTCTCGGTTATTCCCTTGTTAGCCATTGTCTGGGTGCAGCAGAGTATTTCAACACCGGCATCAAGGGCCTCTTGCAATCTCTGGGAAAGGCTGGGTGTGTTTGGGAGGGGTTTTTCTATCTTTTCTATGGCTCCTTTCACCATAATATCAACACATTCCTGTACTGCATAGAGAATAGTTCTACATTCTGCGGTTGCAGCAAGTGTGGCAAACATCAATGCAGAACGTGCCCTTGTAATATGGTTGAATCCTGATGCGCATAGCACAACAAATATCTCATCTTCTTTCCTGTTAACGATCTTCTCTAACGTCATCGCCATTTAAAGGACCTCGATTTCTGTCTTTATATCAACAGGCCTTGAGAGGGTAATGCCTACAGGAGAGGTACTTATGACATGCTCGTATAGTTGCTTCAGGGTCTCTGCGTCTGCATCACCTTTTATTTTTATCTTTACAGTGATTGATTTGTATCCAGGTAGCTTGTCCATATTCAGGGATTCAGGCGGTTCTAATCCTAAAAAGCCTGGAAGGTCAATCTCACCCTCAAGATCGATCTGGATATCCTCAAGCTTTATTCCCCTGACAGCAGCATTCATTGCAAAACCAATTGTCAAACATGCACCATATGCCTGAAGTACTACCTCAACAGGGTTTGCAGCTGTGTCAGTACCACAGAGCATTTCAGGTTCATCAAAATTAATGGTAAATTCCCTTGAAGAGGTTTCAACCTGAAAACCACCTTTCCATTTTGAGGATGCCTTCCATACGGTTCTACCGGCTTCCCAGTTTTGTTTTACCTGTTCAACCACCTGTAGAAGCTTTTCTGTGTCCAATCCATTGATTAAAGCCATTGCCTCTTACCTCCTTCTTGTTTTATTTTGACTCAGATCCAGCGATAAAGTTTATAGCAGTGGTATGGTAGAGTCTTACACTCATTCTCGACGTGCATCCATGCACGTCTCCGAGGGAATT
>JAADHP010000130.1:17453-19151 GCA_013151785.1 Nitrospirota bacterium
CTCCCCAGAGTATAATTTTTTCCTTTTCTCCGGGGTCTCAGGGGCAGAGCCCCTGAAGACCAATCTTATGCAAAATTCAAAACCGTTCAGTCTCTACCATACCACTGCTTTCAGCTATTCTTTGTTATTCTTACAACCGGATTTGGTTTTGAGTTATATCATTCATAAAGCAATAAACATGCCCTTTGATATGCAGGGGGAAATTTGTAAGGTGAGTTTAAATATGCAATGAAATAACTATAGCGTGATTGCAAATTGCAATCTTAAGTGGTTGTATAACTCTTCAGTTTTCTCCATAAAGTGGCAGGGTTGATGCCAAGCAATCTTGAAGCCTCCTTCTTATTCCCTCCTGTTAGTGCAAGAACCATTTCTATATGTCTTTTCTCAATACTCTCAAGGGACAGGTCTCCATCCTTTGTTGATGGTATTTTCCGGGTCAGGCGTTGTGGCAGGTCTTCTTCTGTAATTATATTGTCATCGTCAAGGATTACCGAATGTTCAATGGCATTCTCCAGTTCTCTGACATTACCTGGCCAGGAATAATTATACAGGATTGAGAAGGCATCATCCGATATCTTGCGAATGTTTTTGTTCAGCTTTTTATTGTATTTATTCAGAAAGAATTTGCATAAAAGGGGTATATCATCCCTTCTTTCCCGAAGTGGTGGTATGTCCAATCTGACAACATTCAGGCGGTAATAAAGGTCCTCTCTGAATCTACCATTCTTTATTGACTTTTCTATATCATCGTTTGTAGCAGCGATTACCCTCACATCCACATGAACAGGTACGGTTGAACCAACAGGATAAAAGCTCATCTCCTGCAGAAATCTGAGAAGTTTTGCCTGGAGTTTTCCATCCATTGAGTTTATCTCATCCAGGAATAGCGTTCCTCCGTGGGCTGTCTCAATGAGGCCTTTCTTTGAGGTTGTGGCTCCTGTAAAGGCACCTTTTGAGTAGCCAAAGAGTTCACTTTCAAGTAGTGTCTCTGGTATGGCAGAGCAATTTATTGCAATAAAAGGTTTGTCCTTTCTTATACTGTTGTAATGGATAGCCCTTGCAAATAGTTCCTTACCTGTGCCGCTTTCACCGCAGATAAGCACGGTTGTGGGGATATCAACTATCTTCCTGACGGTATTTAACAGTTCTAACATAACAGGGTTGCCAGTTATAATGTTTTCGAAATTATAGTATTTTTTCTTTTGTTTCAGTTCACTTTTAATGTTTTCAAAGAGAAGTGAGTTCTCAATTGCAAGCCCTAAGGGTACTGTTGTAGCACGGAGTATATCAAGCAACTCAGGTGACGGATAGAAGGGTTCATGATTTATAACACATAGCACACCTATAACCTTACCTTTTGCCTTTATAGGAAGGCCTACATAGAATTCCATGCCCTCTTTTTTGAGTGATTCCCTTGTGAATCTGATGTCTTTGGAGGCATTTTCATAAATGATAACCTCTCTGTCAGCCTCTGCAATGGTTCCACACATACACTCACCAACCTTTACCCTTACCTCTGTCAGATCCCTGATAACCTCCTCAGAGAGATTCTTGAATGCCACAGGTATCATCTCAAGGGTTTCTTCATTGATTACATAGATTACCCCAGCATCAACAGACATGAATTCCAGTATTTCATCAAGTGCGTCTTTGAGAATTGTCTTTAAATCGAGGGATTTACTTAAGGTAAGGGCTATT
>JAADHP010000096.1 GCA_013151785.1 Nitrospirota bacterium
TATTGTGGTGTTTGACCCCACAAAGGTTTCCATTTTGTCCTGTCTTTTACCCAGCACCTCTCCTCCTTATAAATGGTTTAGGATTTACAGGTTTCTTGTCTATCCATACCTCATAATGTACATGAGGACCCGTGGTATTCCCGGTAGAACCTACATAGGCAATAATATCACCTCTTTTGACCTTCTGTCCCACCTTTACCACAATCTTTCTGTTATGGGCATAACAGGTTGTATAACCAAAGCCATGCTCAATCACTACAAGCTTTCCACTCCCCCCACTCCAGCCAGCAAAACTTACTATTCCATCAGCTGTGGCCCTTACAGGGGTTCCTGGCCATGCAGCCACGTCAATACCTGTATGGAACAATCTCTTGTGAGTCTTCGGATGGATTCTCCATCCAAAATTGGAACTGATGTATCCCTTATCCACCGGCATTCCCATGGGGGTGGCAAAATAGATATCCCTCTGCTGTCTCAGGTAATCCTTGATCTCTCCTACAGATTCCATGGTCTTTTCAATCTGTTTTTTCAGAAGTTCTATATCAATGGAACCAAAATCAGAGGTATCAAGGTTTTCCAGAATCTCCTCCTTTGTATCAAGGGAGAAGAGCCTCTTGAATCTTGTTTCCTCTTTCTTGAGGGTCATAATGGTGGTTCTAAGGTCCTGGAACTGCTCCTTGTAGAAATCAAGCCGTTCCCTTAAATCATAGTATTGTCTTGTTGTCACACCTACAGAAATTATATAGATTGTAAAGGATATCCATAGGAGAAACAAGGAGATAATTCCTGCTGAGGGTAGTTTCACTCTTATGGACTTCTGGCTTGTATGGGGTATAAAGATTATCGTGATAGGAGTAAATATACGCCTTAAAATTCTCTTAATCCTGTACATATCTTACTCCCCTTTTGCCTTTGATTATCTCCCCTATATTATAAGAAATATAACCATTTTCTTCAAGTATTTTCTTAGCTTTATCTGCATTATCATTTGATATTATTACAATAAATCCAATACCGAGATTAAAAACCCTTCGCATCTCCTCATCTTCTACTTTACCAATACCTCTTATTATATTAAAAATAGCAGGCTCTTGCCAGTTTTTTTCGTATATAAGGGCACATAATCCCTCAGGCAATATCCTGGGAAGATTTCCTGGAATTCCACCCCCTGTTATATGGGCAAGGCCATTCGGTACAATACCACTATCTTTAAGTGCCCTCACCCCCTTCACATATATCCTTGTGGGTTCTAATAGCTCCTCTCCAAGGGTTCTTCCCAGTTCTTCCAGGTATGTATCTGGTTTATAATTATTAACCTCAAAGAACAATTTCCTCACAAGGGAGTATCCATTGCTGTGAAGCCCACTTGATGCTATCCCGATTATCCTGTCACCCTCCCTTACCCTGCTTCCATCTATGATTCTGTGCCTGTCCACAATACCAACGGCAAAGCCAGAAAGATCGTATTCTCCTTCAGCGTAAAAGCCTGGCATCTCTGCTGTTTCACCACCAATGAGGGCACAACCAGCATCTTTACAACCCTGAACAATCCCCCTGATCACCTCTGATGCCTTCTCTGCAGTCAGCCTGCCTGTAGCAAAGTAATCAAGGAAGAACAGGGGCTCAGCACCAAGTGTAATTATATCGTTTACGCACATGGCCACAAGGTCTATCCCCACGGTGTCATGCCTGTCACAGAGGAAGGCAATCTTTAACTTTGTTCCCACCCCATCAGTACTACTCACAAGTACAGGACGGCTGTATTGTGAAGGATTGATCTCAAAAAGTGCACCAAAATGACCAAGATCAGTAAGCACTCCCTTTGTAAAGGTACTCTTCACAAGAGGAGCTATGAGCTTTACAAACCTGTCACCTTCGTCAATATCAACACCAGAGGCCTTATATGTCAATTTTTCAGTCATTTAGTATGGATTTATATCTAAAATATCAATGCATTATCAGCATACATTAAACCAATACTTTAAGATTGAGTTTGTCTTTTTTTCATAACCATTTCAAGACCTCTCTTAATAGCCTTCAGGTTCTCCTCTATCAGATGATGATGTCTCTGGGAAAGCATTTCATAAAGTGCCTCCTCAGCTGTTTTAATCCCGGCAAGACCCGAGTGCCCCAAAAACGCACCAAAGAGTACCATATTCGCATATCTGATGGAGCCAAGAGCAGATGCCTCATTGGAGGCCGGTATGGCTATTAAGTTGTATCTTCCTATATTTGCTAAGTCTCCGTCAGGGCATGTACTGTCATTAATCAATGATGAATCATATATCAAAGTTCCCTTGTCCTTTAATCTTGTTATAAATCTCTTCAAAGATGGACAGTTCATTATAATCAGACTATCGGGCTGTTCCACAATAGGTGAACCCACTGTGGTATCAGATATAACCACTGTACAGTTTGCAGTTCCACCTCTCATTTCTGCCCCATAAGAAGGAAACCATGTAACATGTCTGCCTGCAAGCATTCCTGTATATGCAATAAGTCTTCCAAGCAATAATACCCCCTGGCCTCCCGAGCCAGCAACTATAACACTTGTCTCCATTACTTTAAGCCTCCGTATCCTTAAGTATGCCTGTTTTAAAGACTCTTTTCATCTGTTCATCCATCCATTTAAGGGACTCCAGGGGATTCATACCCCAATCTGTAGGACAGGGCGAAAGTATTTCTATAAAACTAAAACCATCCCCATTAAGCTGCATCTGAATGGATTTCTTGATAAAGCGCCTTGTTTCCTTCACTCCTTTTATCCTGTCCAGTGATGTTCTTGCCACAAACCTGACTCCCTCTATGGTAGCCATTATCTCTGCCACCCTTAAAGGGTACCCATGGGTATGGGGGTCTCTCCCTGATGGTGTTGTGGTTGTACACTGATCAAGCAGTGTGGTGGGGGCCATCTGTCCGCCTGTCATTCCATAGTTTGCATTGTTTATAAAAAAAACTGAGAGATTCTCGCCCCTGTTTGCAGCATGTATTATCTCAGCCATACCAATGGAGGCAAGGTCTCCGTCTCCCTGATAGGAAAAGACAACCCTGTCAGGCATTACCCTTTTAAGTGCAGTTGCCACTGCAGGTGGTCTTCCATGGGCACACTCAATTACATCAAAATTCCAGTAATCATAGGCAAAAACAGCACAGCCCACAGGAGCTATCCCTATAGTTTTTTCCCGTATTCCAAGCTCATCTATAACCTCTGCTATCATACGATGTACGATGCTATGACCACAGCCAGGACAGAATCTGAATGGAACTGGTTTAAGGCTTTCAGGTCTTTTGAATACAGTTTTCATCTCGTATCTCCTCTGTATTGAATGACTCTCTTTTTGCCTTGTTTTTTTGCCTCATAAAGTGCCATATCAGCACTGTAGAGTAAATCCTTTGAATTAGAACCATCCTCTGGAAACCCTGCAATCCCACCGCTCACAGTAATACGAAGCATATTATCATTACATCTAAATACTGTTTCACAGACCTCTTTCATGATTCTTTCAGCAAGGCTATAGGCAACATCTTTATGGGTATTGGGAAGCACTATTACAAACTCCTCTCCACCATACCTTGCTACAATGTCCGTCTTTCTTGTAAGCTGAAGCAAAATCTTCGAAAATTCCTTCAGCACCTCATCTCCTGTCTGATGCCCATAGTTATCATTTACCTCTTTGAAATCATCAATGTCAAAGATTATAAGAGAGAAGCTTTCTTTATATCTCTTTGCTCTTTCTATCTCCTTATCAAGGGACTGATAAAAATAACGGGCATTATAAAGTCCTGTAAGGGCATCGGTTATTGAAAGTCGCTTTGTCTCTTCAAAGAGCTTAACCTTTTCCAGGATCAAAGAGACCTGGTTTCCCACAAGGGACATCATTGATGCAATATCAAAATCAAAGGTTCTCTCGATCCTGTTGCCAAGACAGAGAAATCCAGAGAGACTATCATACACCCTCAAAGGTATAACTCCAAAAAAGACGATACCCTCCTTTTTAAGGCAAGGTATTAGTTGAATATCATTCCTGTCAAATATATAGAGTGGCTCATCCTCATTAGAGATACTATCAATAAATTCAGCTATGCATCCATCCTCGATAGACCTTTTGAGTCCCTCTGGAACCCCCTTCATCGAAACAATCTTCTGGTTTTCTTTCTCTAATATTACCAACCAGCCCAGAGAAAAATCTGTAATCATCATCACAGTTTCCATCATCCTGTTCAGGACTGCTCCCATATCCTTTGCTATTATGAAGGCAGAGGAAAGGGTGTTGATAGCCATTAACTCTTTGTTACGTTTTAAAAGCTCCTGCTCTATTGAAAGAAAATGACTTATATCATGAAACACAATACTATATAATGTTTTGTCTTTATAATCAAAATCATTAAAGGTAACTTCATAGTACCTGTCATGAAAAGAAAACCTGTTTCGCCCCTGTTCCTCCTTACCTCCTTTTATATACCACTGGAAGAGATCCCAGATTTCAAGCATCCCTTTCACCGCCTTGATATTTGCACCTGAACAATCGCCACCTATCATCTCTGAGAATGCCTGATTATGCATAAGAACTGTACCTTTGGCATCCAGAATCAACATGGGTTCAGCAATAGCCTCACAGATGCTCTTCTCCAATGTATCTTTTTCTTTAATTTTCCAATGCCTCCACTAAATACCTAACTCTTCAGGCAGGGCAATCCTTCCAAACACAGCTGATGCTGCTGCCACTGCAGGGTTTGAAAGATATACCTCACTTTCTGGATGTCCCATTCTTCCTACAAAGTTCCTGTTAGTGGTTGCAATAGCACGCTCGCCTTTTGCAAGTATTCCCATATGTCCACCAAGGCAGGGGCCACAGGTAGGGGTGGAAACAACCGCCTCAGCTTCAATGAATACTTCAAGAAGACCCTCTTTCATTGCCTCACGATAGATCCACTGAGTAGCAGGAATCACGATCATCCTTACATTTGGGTTTACCTTTCTGCCCTTTATCACCATAGCAGCCTCTCTTAAGTCCTCAAGCCTGCCATTTGTACAGGAACCAATTACAACCTGGTCAATGGTTATATCAGTGACTTCCTTAGCAGGACGGACATTTGAAGGCAGATGAGGACAGGCTACAAGAGGCTCTATTCTGGAGCAATCATACTCCCTTATGTCTACATAGGTAGCATTACTGTCAGAGTTATAAAACCTATAAGGCCTCTTTGCCCTTGTCTTCACATAGTCTTCTGTGATTTCATCAGGCACAATTATACCACTTTTTCCACCTGCCTCAATGGCCATATTACACATGGTTAGTCTTCCATGCATGGGAAGAGACCTGATGGTTTCACCCTCAAATTCCATTGCCCTGTAAAGGGCACCGTCCACTCCAATATCACCTATTGTATGCAGTATCAGATCCTTTCCCCCAACCCAGGGATTGAGTTTTCCATAATATATAAATTTCATGCTCTCAGGCACCTTAAACCAGCACTGTCCTGTTGCCATGGCAGCAGCTACATCTGTGGAACCCACTCCTGTTGCAAAGGCACCAAGTGCCCCATATGTACAGGTGTGGCTGTCAGCCCCTATAACAAGGTCTCCTGGAAGTACAAGACCCTGCTCGGGCAGAAGGGCATGCTCCACACCCATTCTACCCACCTCAAAATAGAGGCTTAACTGGTTTTTATGTGAGAAATCCCTGAGAAGCTTACACTGTTCTGCAGCCTTGATATCCTTTTGTGGTGCAAAATGATCAGGTATGAAGGCAATACGATCAGGATCAAAGACCCTCTCTGCACCAATACGCTCGAACTCCCTTATGGCAATAGGCGCTGTTATGTCATTGGCCAGAACAAGATCAACCCTTGCATTGATAAGCTCACCAGGCACAACCTCTTCCTTTCCAGCGTGAGCAGCAAGAATCTTCTCTGTAATTGTCATCTATCTACCTCCAGGTGTTTTATTTTAGCGAATTTCAAGATATCTAACAAGCAGGTAAAGGCGGCAAAGAACTACATCATATTAACATTATTCAACTATCTATATTCCCTTACTGGGTTCTCTTTTCCTTCCCTCAAGTTTGTTAAGGGCATTTATGTATGCCTTGGCAGCAGCCACAATAATATCCGTGTCTGAGCCATAGCCTCTTACTACCCTTCCATCTTCCTCAAGGGTTACCATTACCTCGCCAAGTGCATCCGTGCCACCTGTGATGCTCTTGATCTCAAACTTTTCCAGATGGCTTTCGGTCTCGGTGAGTCTGGCAATGGCCTTGTATGTGGCATCCACAGGTCCATCACCCCTTGCTGTTGTCTCAACCTCTTCACCCTTAACCATAAGCCTCACCCTTGCCTGGGGTTTAATCTCCGTACCACTTTCTACTTTTAGCTCCACAAGGCTGAAAACCTCGGGTACCCTCTTTACCTCTTCAGAGACAAGGGTTTCAATATCCTCATCAAAGATATACTTTTTCTGATCGCAGAGTTGCTTGAATCTTTCGAATGCCTTGTCTATCTCTTCCTGAGTTAACTCATACCCTAAATCTTTCAACCTTTCTTTAAAGGCATGCCTTCCTGAATGTTTACCGAGCACCAGTTTGCTCTGGGGAATCCCCACTGTTTCAGGCCTCATTATCTCATAGGTGGAACGTTCTTTAAGAAACCCATCCTGATGGATTCCTGATTCATGGGCAAATGCATTGGCACCCACAATGGCCTTATTAGGCTGTACTACCATACCTGTAATCTTTGATACAAGTCGACTTGTCTTATATATCTCTTCTGTAACTATTCTCGTATCAGCATCAAAGAAGTTTGGCCTTGTCTTAAGTGCCATAACGATCTCCTCCATAGCAGCATTTCCTGCCCTTTCACCTATGCCGTTTATGGTACACTCTATCTGACCAGCACCCTTAAGAATGGCTGTAAGTGAGTTTGCCACAGCAAGACCAAGATCATTATGACAATGCACTGATATAACAGCCTTATCGATGTTGGGAACCCTGTTCATCAGATACTCAATCAGTTCA
>JAADHP010000252.1 GCA_013151785.1 Nitrospirota bacterium
GGGCAGGTCTTTTCGATACCCAGAGCCGTGCCATGGTGGTTGCCCGCTGGAATATCTTTGACGGTTTCAGAAAGAAATACCAGATTGAGGCTGAAGAGTCAGAAATGCTGGCACTGGAGGAGAGACTCAGGGACACAGAGGATGAGTTGTTGTTACAACTGACCACTGCTCTGGAGAACTACAGGACATCCATGGAGAGATTGAAGGTTGCCCGTAAGGCAGTGGAGCAGGCAAGGGAGAATTACAGGATAACAGAGAACCGTTTTCGTCAGAGGATGGCCACAACAACAGACCTGCTTGATGCAAGATTCTTCCTTACAAGGGCAGAGAATGATCTCAAGAATGCCGAGTATGACTACTATCTATCCATGGCTGAGATTGAAAGGGTGATTGAGCTGGACAGTGAAGCACTCCGACCAGAGGTCGGAGCTTCACTTTCTTTGAGGGGACTCAGTCCCCTCAAACTCCCCTGATATGGTTGAAATTTCCATATCGGGATTACAAAGGGGCAAAGCCCCTTTGAGATTTACGAAAACTGCCCTGCCATTCATCACCGAACAAAGTTCGGAGCATTGGCAGTTTTCGTAAATAAAAAGATTGACTAAATTTCCTCTCTTTTGTGCTATAATGAGGATAAATATAACAAATAAATTGTAAAGAAAAGGAGTACCAGAAGATGGACATTAAGAATGGACATTAAGAAGGTTTCTTTTATTGAGGCGAGGTCGCCAGGGGCGCATATATTCAGCAAATATCCCATTCCAAGGCTTGGCACTGTTCTGCTTGGCACAATGCTCAGGAATATGGGCATAGATGTGAGGGTGTTTATAGAGGATATATCAGATATTGACTGGTCCTATGTGGAGAATTCTGATCTCGTTGCTATTTCCAGTATCACCTCAACAGCAATAAGGGCATATGAGCTTGCTGACAGGGTGAAGAAGCTTGGCATCCCCATTGTTATGGGTGGTGCCCATCCCACATTCATGACTGAAGAGGCACTTGAACATGCTGACTTCGTTGTGAGAGGTGAGGGTGATGTAAGTTTTCCTGCATTGTTCAGTTACCTTACAACGGGGAAACCTCATATCAGTGAGATAAAGGGGATTTCCTACAGGGACTCTTCTGGCCAGATCAGGCATACACCACCTTCGGAATTATTGATTGATCTGGACGTATTACCAAATCCTGATTTCTCCATTGTCCACAACTGGAATGCCAAGAATGTCTATCCTGTTTCAACATCCAGGGGATGCCCCTTTGATTGCAAGTTCTGCTCTGTTATACAGATGTTTGGCAGAAAGTATCGTTACAGATCAGTTGAGACAGCCCTTTCTGACCTGAAGGAGGCAACCCTGAGAACCGATTCAACAAAATTTATAGTTGATGATAACTTTGCAGCTAACAAAAAGCGAACAAAGGCGATTCTCAGGGGGATGATAGAGGAGAAGATCCATACAAAATGGACAGCACAGGTCAGGGTCGAGGTTGCAAAGGACGAGGAACTACTAAAACTGATGGCAGATGCTGGGTGTGATACACTCTATATTGGTTTTGAGTCTGTTAATCCCGAGACACTGAAGCTCTATAACAAGAAACAGGAGGTTTCCCAGATCATTGACTGTATTAAAAGGGTGCATGATTATGGCATGTATATCCACGGGATGTTTGTCCTTGGTGCTGATACGGACAATGTGGAGACCATCAGGAAGACAGCAGAGTTTGCCATAAAGAATCATATAGATACTGTGCAGTTTGTGATTCTTACACCTCTGCCAGGCACACCATTCTTCTATGAGATGAGGGATTCGGGAAGATTGCTCCACACAGACTGGTCAAAGTACGACGCACATCATGTGGTATTTCAGCCTGAAAGAATTGATCCCATTACACTGCAGATTGAGATGATGAAGGCCATGGGGAAATTCTATTCCTGGAAATACATTATAAGGCATCTCCTGAAGTTTGAACTCTTTTATGCTGGCATAGGTGTGTATGGTAAAAGGGCTATCAATAAGGCAAGAGATGAGATTATGACATATATTGAAGAATTCCTGGACGCTCCCAGCCATTTGAATAATTCTCGTGTCTAAGAGATTTACCTTGCAAACAGGCTTGTTCCCTCTCAAAAGTCCCTGCAGGTCTTTTTGATTACCAGGAAGCGGTCAGCGCTACGGTGATAATCTACTTCCTTTGTTGCTTTCCTCGGTGATGTAAAGACCGTGGATCGCTGTGGCAGGCGCAACAATGACAGTCTTATTTAGCCTTTTAGTTGCATAAAATTCATTTCATTCAACTACCTTTTCCACCGAAACTTGTAGTTTTTGTTATTTTCCCTGATCATGAGACCTGCGAAGATCAAAAATAAGACCTCAGCAGGAGGTGTTGTATTCAGGAGAGACGGCACAGAGGACAAGGTAGTATTGATCTCTGTGAGGGACAGGACTGCATGGACCCTTCCAAAGGGTGCTATTGAGAAGGATGAAAAAAGAGAAGCTACTGCCATAAGAGAGGTTGCCGAGGAGACAGGGATTAATGCAAGAATAGTTACATCTCTGGGATCAATTGCCTACTGGTTTTACAAAAGAACAGAGAATGCAAAATACCATAAAAGGGTTTACTATTATCTGATGGAATACCTTTCGGGGAACCTTGATAATCGTGATCCAGAGGTTAATGAGGCGTCATGGTTTGGCATTGAAGAGGCAATAAAGAAGGTCACATATAATGGAGACAGAGAGATACTTCTCAGGGCAAAAGAGATACTGAAACGATTATGACTAATAAAGTAAAAGATATAAAGACCCTATCAGAAATTATTAAGGGATTAAAGAAAGAGGGCAAGAAGATAGTGTTTACAAACGGATGTTTCGACATAATACACGCTGGTCATGTGCAGTATCTCAGAGAGGCAAAGGCACTTGGTGACATTCTTGTGGTTGCCTTGAATTCTGACAGTTCTGTAAGGAAAATCAAACCCAAAAGACCCATTGTACCACAGGAGCAACGGGCAATGGTGTTATCTGCCCTTGAGATGGTTGATTATGTGACAGTCTTTAACGAGGAGACACCCTACGAAACAATAAGAATCCTTCAACCCGATGTGCTTGTTAAAGGTGGCGACTGGAGGGTTGAGGATATTGTTGGTAATGATATTGTAAAGGAGGTCTACAGCCTTCCTTACAGGGAAGGACTATCCACTACAGCCATCATAGAAGAAATCAGAAAAAGATATTGTTAGCCCATGTTCAGGCCTATCTTAGAGTATTTAAAACCTTTCATTGAGCGTATCCGCATTCCCGGTGATGATATTTATAACCTGAAAGACTCATCACAGGCACTGTTTATCTCTCTGTTATTACAGAGTTACCCTTCAAAACACCATATCCTTATATGCCATACAGATGAGGAAACCCTGGAATTCAAAAACAATATTGACTTTTATATAAGAGTAATATCAGGCAAGAATAAGGATGGCAGAGTTGTCATATTACCACCTCCATATGATATCTCCAGTACAGGGGAACGTTTGAGACTGCTCTCTTCCCTTGATAAGGGAACTGTAATGATTGGAACCGGAGACGCCCTTTTTTCCAGAACATGGGACAGGGATGAACTCAAAAAGGAAACCCTTGTTCTCAGAAACAGGGACAGGATTCGCAGAGAAAGGCTTATAGAGTCACTCCAGAGGCTCGGATACAGAAGAGCCACTGTTGTCTCGTCTCCAGGTGAGTTCAGCGTAAGAACATGGGTGTTTGATATCTTCCCCTCAGACAGGAAATCTCCCGTAAGGATCGAATTTTTCGGTGAAGAGATAGAAGAGATAAAAGAGTTTGATATCGAGACCCAGCGCTCGATAAAAAAGCTAAAAGATATGAGGATACTTCCCACATTCGAAAAAACCGAGGGGCCTTCTGTAATGGATTTGTTCAGACAGGATGGTATCGTATATTGTTCATCCGGTGTGGGAAAGGAAATGAAGGAAATTGAGTCTATCAGATTACATGATTTTTCCCTTAATCCCGATGAAGAAATAGGAATCTTCCCCCTCACAGGGTATGGACTGACCCATCTGGAGAGAAAGGAAATCTACGAAATCATCCCGGCTATAAAATCACTGAAGAACTACAGGATTCTCTTTGTCATGGCAACAGCGTCACAGGCCCGAAGAATAAGTGATGTACTTTTAAAGGGCGAGATAGTTGCGCCTGTTATAGGTCCTGACACAGTGATGGATTTCCCAGGGAATGTTGCAATCAGTATCGGGAGGCTTTCAAGGGGATTGCATATAAAAGGTTTGATAATCCTTACTCCCGGGGAGCTTTTTGGAAAAGGACCTTCATACAGAACAGCACGGGTTAGCAAACTGAAACGATTGATTGACGAGATAGATGAACTGAAAGAGGGTGATTATGTTGTCCACGAGCAGCATGGCATTGGTATTTACAGGGGCTTAAGTCCTTTGCAGACAGACGTCCACAGAGGCGAATCCCTATGCATTGAGTATGCCCGGGGTGCAAGGCTTTATCTTCCATTGCAGAGGATCCACATGATTAAAAAATACAAGGCTGAAGAGGGTGTAATACCAAAACTGGATACCCTTGGTGGCAGGACATGGAAGAAAAAGACCGAAAGGGCACGAAAGAGGATAAGGGAGATTGCCCGGAAGCTCCTTGAACTCTATGCAAGGAGGGAGATAACAGAGGGTTATTCCTTCAGTCCTGATACAGAACTCCACAGAGAATTTGAATCCTTTTTCCCCTTTGAAGAGACACCTGATCAACTGAAGGCATGGCAGGAGATCAAGGAAGAGATGGAGTCCAAAAGACCCATGGACAGGCTGCTCTGTGGAGACGTGGGCTTTGGAAAGACAGAACTTGCCATGCGTGCAGCCTTCAAGGCAGTGTTTGATGGCAAACAGGTGGCCCTGCTTGTTCCCACAACCATTCTCTGTGAACAGCATTACAGGAACTTTATTGCAAGGTTTTCTGCCTTTCCTGTCAGGATTGATTATATTAGCAGATTTAAAAGCCAGAGAGAGGTTAAAAAGACTCTGGAAGAACTCGGGACAGGTGAGATAGACATCATAATCGGCACCCATGCCCTGCTCGGGAAAAATGTCAGATTCTTTGATCTTGGGCTTCTTATCATTGATGAAGAACACAGATTCGGTGTATCCCATAAAGAAAGAATAAAGGAATTGAAAACAGGGGTGGATTGTCTTACCCTGTCAGCAACACCCATACCAAGAACCCTTGAGATGTCCCTTTCAGGGATAAGGCCCATGAGTGTTATAGAAACACCTCCTGAAGAGAGACTTGCTATCAAAGGTATCGTAACTGTTTTTAATGACGAAACTATCAGGAATGCAATCTTGAAAGAGGTTGATAGAGGAGGCCAGGTCTTTTTCGTACATAACAGGGTAAAGGAACTTCCTGGCTTATATGATTATCTGAGGAGACTGGTTCCAGAGTTGCGTATACTGCTTGCCCATGGACAGATGAGATCAAGAGAGCTTGAGGATGTAATGCTCTCCTTTATGGATGGAGATGGAGACCTGCTTCTCTGTACCTCTATCATTGGTTCTGGTATAGACATACCACGTGCCAATACCATAATCATTAATCGTGCTGACAGGATAGGTCTTGCAGATCTCTATCAGTTAAAGGGAAGGGTTGGAAGAAGCAATGTAAAGGCATACTGTTATTTTTTGATACCACCAGAAGAGACGCTTTCCGAGAATGCCCGTTCGAGAATCAGGGCAATAGAGGAGTTGAATTTCCTTGGTGCGGGGCTCAGGCTTGCACTGAAAGACCTTGAAATAAGAGGTGCTGGTAATCTCCTTGGCAGGGAACAGTCAGGACATATCCATGCTGTGGGATTCGATACTTACATTGAGATGCTGGGCCAGGAGGTTGCCAAACTGAGGGGAGAGAAGATAGAAAAGAGAATCGAGACAGTGATTGACCTTGATATGGAGGCATACATACCTGAGTATTATATACCTGATACAGGGTTAAGGCTGAGTATGTACAGAAGGCTGTCTCTTTCTGAAAATGAGATGGACATGATTTCCTTAATGGAAGAGATAAGAGACAGATTTGGGGACCCTCCACCTCAGGTGGAGAACCTTATCAGGGTCATGAAGATAAAGACACTGGCCAAGCCCCTTGGATTCCTTTCCATAAAAAAACAGGGGGGAGGCATAAGAATTCAGGTGGAGAAATCCACTCCTGTTAATCCGGAAGATATTCTTGAGGTGGTTTCACAGGAGGCAATGGAGGCGGTCTTCAGCAGTGATGGATTTTTACTCCTCTTAGACAGCAAAGATAGAGATTATGTGATTAACAAGCTATTGAAGGTGCTCAAGGGCTTAAACAGAGGCTATATGTACTCTTCAAAATAAAAAAGTTGTAAGGTGGGATATCTCATACAATAAAGCAACCCACAGACTTAACCCCACCAGCCTGCCTTGTTTTCAGGGTTAAATTTACTTTAGCCACTACTGTGACAATATATTACTCAATTGATTAAAATAGAAAAAACAATCTAAGGAGGTGCTTGATGAAGGTCGTGGCTTTTAATGGAAGTGCAAGGAGGAATGGTAATACTGCCATAATGCTCGGGCTTGTCTGTGAGGAGTTAGAGAAGGAGGGTATAGAGACAGAGGTGATATCACTATCAGGTAAGAACCTTGCTGGATGTATTGCCTGTTATAAATGCTTTGAGAACAAGAACCAGCGCTGCTCTGTTGATACTGATGAGATGAACACATTCATTGAAAAGATGCTGGAGGCTGACGGAATATTAATTGGTTCACCTACCTATTTTGCTGATGTTACGACCAACACAAAGGCACTCATAGAAAGGGCTGGGATGGTTGCAAGGGCAAATGGTGATATGTTTAAAAGAAAGGTTGGTGCGGCTGTGGTGGCTGAAAGACGTGGTGGTTCCACCCATGTGTTCAATTCTATAAACCATTTCTTTCTAATCGGACAGATGATAGTACCGGGCTCAATCTACTGGAACCTTGGTATTGGAAGAGATCCCGGACAGGTCAGGGAAGATGACGAGGGCATAAGAACAATGAGAGTCCTTGGGCAGAACATGGCATGGTTGCTGAAAAGGATCAAAGGATAGGGAAGAAAATGTCTCACCATACCCGTTATATTAATGTGAGGGTTGTATTGCCTGATGGAAAGGTGATGGAGTTCGACGGCCCACGTGAGGTAAAGGCAATACTGAGAAGATTAAATATACTTGAGAATACTGTGCTTGTGGTCAGGGATGATGAACTCCTGACCCCTGACAGACTTCTTGAAGATGGAGACACCATAGAGTTGGTTCCTGTAATCAGTGGAGGATTGAATTGAAGTGCAGACTCTGTGACTCGCTGGCGGTTATCTCCTTACCAAGACATAACAGTGCCTTTTGCAGGAACCATTTTGTCGAGTTCTTTCGGAAGCAGGTGAAAAGGGCAATCAAGAGCTACAGGATGTTCAATAAAAATGAGAGAATCCTTGTGTGTGTATCAGGTGGGAAGGATAGCCTTACTCTCTGGCATATCCTTAATGAGTTTGGTTATAACACCACAGGCCTGTACATAAACCTCGGGAT
>JAADHP010000206.1 GCA_013151785.1 Nitrospirota bacterium
GGGTGAATGTAACAGTGGGACTTCCTGTAATAAGAACATCGCCTGATCATGGAACTGCCTATGATATTGCATGGTCAGACAGGGCAGACCCGCAGAGTATGATAGAGGCAATAAAGCTTGCGGTAAAACTGTCAGAAGGCAAAAGATCTGCATAGGGTGTATTAAATTCTCTTCAACCAGGAACTGGGATTGCTTCTTCAGGAGTTCCCCAATTTTAAAAACAGATAAGACTCTATAGACATAACATATATAGCAGTGCCATGGTGGAGTCTTCAGTTCCCATGCACCCCAGAAAATCTTCCGATTTTCTGGGGACCCCGTTTCTCAGTAGCCATCCAAGGCTTCTGCCCCAAAATGTCTGCGACTTTTCGGGGTACCCCACCTTCAGAGGGAATTTTGCGATTCCGGGGTCCCCCAAAATCCCTGATTTTTGGGGCTGTCCCCCTCCTGGTGAATCTTATGCAAAATTCAAAACCCTTCAGACTCCACCATGGCACTGCTTCTTACCAACAGTCCTTCACAGGCAGGCAGAGGTGGTGAAGAAGACCATGTAGCAATACCTACTGTAACTTACACCAGGATTCTCCTCTATCACCTGAAGGCTGAAAAACTGTGTTTTTTATAATTAAAAATCTCATTGCATCAATGGGATGATGAACCACCTCTGCCTGCCCTAAAAACTCTATGACTTTTCAGAGGCCCCTTGTTTCAAAACTCCCGGAAGTCCTGTTGGGATACTTATCTTTTTTCTTTTTCTTTCAACAGGTTCTTTTATTTATGATACATTTTTGGGAGAACTATTGGCTTTCTTTTCTTGACAAAATAGGCCTCAATAAGGATAATTGATATTGTTATGGCTAAAGACAGATCAGAGCTTCTCCGGCAGATCCCATCTGTTGACGAGGTGCTAAAAAGCCCCTCAGGTCAGAAGTGGCTCAAAAACCATCCGAGGCTTTTTGTCTTAAAGGGCATCAGGGAATCTATTGCCCTTTTCAGGGAGGAGATAAAGGAGGGTAAAAGAACAGAATTCTCTTCTGAAGAACTCTACAATTACATTGAACGGTCCATCAATGATTTATCTTCCTTAAGCCTGAGGCCGGTTATTAATGCTACTGGTGTGGTTATTCATACTAATTTGGGAAGGGCCCCCCTACATCAGGGTGCCCTTGAGAATATTATCAGGGTATCAGAGGGTTATTCAAACCTTGAATATAATCTTGAAGAAGGTAAACGTGGAAAGAGGTATGATCATATAAAGGAGATTCTGAAGGAACTGACAGGTGCTGAAGATGCCATAGTTGTTAATAACAACGCTGCTGCGGTTCTTTTATGTTTGAGTGCCCTTGCAAGGGGAAAGGAGGTTGTTGTCTCAAGGGGTGAGCTTGTAGAGATTGGTGGTTCCTTCAGGGTGCCTGATGTGATGCTACAGAGCGGTGCAATACTCCGTGAGGTTGGCACAACCAACAAGACACACCTTAAGGATTATGCCTCAGCAATAAATGACAACACGGCACTTTTCCTGAAGGTTCATCAGTCAAATTACAGGATAATAGGTTTTACAGAGGATGTGCCAATTGAGAAGCTTACAGAACTGGGCAGACTGCATGGTATACCTGTAATGTATGATCTGGGAAGTGGCTGTTTTGCCGACCTTTCAGTGTATGGAATAAGGGACGAACCTGTTGTAAAAGATATAGTTAATAAAGGGGTTGATATTGTAACCTTTAGTGGAGACAAACTCCTTGGAGGGCCTCAGGCTGGTATTATACTCGGAAGGAAGCAGTACATAGACAGAATATCCACCCATCCATTAACAAGGGCTGTAAGGATTGACAAACTTACCCTCTCAGCTCTGGAATATACCCTTTATATTTATGCTGATATGGACAGGGCTGTCAACGAGATACCTGTACTCAAGATGTTACTGCAGGATACAGGAATAATCAAGAAAAGGGCTGAAAGGATTGTCAGGGGATTGAAAAAGATCCTGCCTGGTTTTACAATCACCGTAGAGCAGGACAGGTCACAGGCAGGAGGTGGTTCTCTGCCAGGAATATCACTTCAGACCTATGTGGCATGTCTTGGACATCCCGGTATTTCAGCTTCGCAGATTGAAAAGACATTGAGAAGCGCAGATCCCCCTGTAATTTCAAGGATCAAAGAGGATATGGTGCTTCTTGATGCAAGAACCATAAGGGATGAAGAGCTGAAAACATTGCTGAGTGTTGTAAAATCAGCATTTCAGCAATTTTTTGCTTGACAAATTTATCAATTCCTGCTAATTTTATAATGTTTATTACATGGGGGCATCTGCCTTCATCAAATCCACTGAAGAAAGGGGGGTGACAGAAATGACCAAGGCTGACTTAGTTGAGAAGATAGCATCAGACGCCGGGCTTTCCAAGGCTGATGCTCAGAGGGCACTGGATGCAATGATAGACAATATCAAAAAGGCCCTCAAGAAGAACCAAAAGGTTACACTTGTAGGATTTGGCACCTTTTCTGTAAGCAAGAGGAAGGCAAGAAAGGGCCGTAACCCACGTACAGGCGAAGAAATCAAGATACCTGCCTCAAAAGTACCAAAATTTACACCTGGTAAAGGCTTAAAAGACGCAATCAGATAATAATTATTCCAAAGGGGGGAGGATGAGGAGTTTGCTCCCCCTGTATAATTATGGAGGGTAATATGCTCGTAGAATTCAGCATAGTCCCCATAGGTGTGGGGAGTAGTATTGGTGACTATCTTGCAGATGTGTTAAAGATAGTTGACGAAAGCGGACTCCCCTATAAAGTAAACCCTATGGGTACCTGTATTGAGGGAGAATGGACAGAGATAATGAGGCTTATCAAAAAATGCCACTCTAAGGTTATGAAAAAAGCAGACAGAGCAATCGTGACAATAACCATTGATGATAGAAAGGGTAAACCCAATAGATTGGAACTAAAGGTAAAGTCAATAGAAAGGCGGCTTGGCAAAAAACTGAAAAAGTAGGAGGTAGAAATATGGCTGAGAAGATCACACTTAGTGTTATCAAAGCCGATGTAGGTGGTTATGTTGGTCATTCAAGCATTCATCAAAATCTTATTGATGTAGCAAAGGAGAAGCTCTCAAAGGCAAAAGACAGTGGAATGCTTGTTGATTTTCATGTAACACGGGTGGGTGATGATCTTGAGCTTATTATGACCCATGAGCGAGGTGTGGACAACGAGGAGATCCACCAGCTTGCATGGGATACCTTCCTTGCAGCAACAGAAGAGGCAAAAAAACTAAAGCTCTATGGCGCAGGACAGGATCTTTTAAGTGATGCATTCTCTGGTAACATAAAGGGAATGGGTCCTGGTGTGGCAGAGATGGAGTTTGTTGAGAGAAAATCCGAGCCTGTTATTATATTCATGGCAGACAAGACCTCACCGGGTGCCTGGAACCTGCCACTTTACTGTATGTTTGCTGATCCTTTTAATACTGCAGGACTTGTTATCGATCCTACCATGCATGAAGGTTTTCAATTTGATGTGGTTGATGTATATGGACACAAGGCAATTACCCTGTCATGTCCTGAGGAGATGTACGACCTGCTCATGCTTATTGGTGCAATGAGGCGTTTCATGATAAGGCGGGTCTATAGAAAGGATGGAGAAATCTGTGCATCCGCTTCAACACAGAAACTAAGCCTCATTGCAGGGCGATATGTGGGTAAGGATGATCCAGTGCTTATTGTTCGCTGTCAGTCCGGCATGCCGGCAGTGGGCGAGGCCCTTGAACCCTTTGCCTTTCCTCATATTGTTGAGGGGTGGATGCGTGGTTCTCATCATGGCCCACTCATGCCAGTGCCCTTTTATGAGGCAAATCCGTCAAGGTTTGATGGGCCTCCAAGGGTGATTGCTGCAGGTTTCCAGATTACAAATGGTCATCTAATTGGTCCGAGGGATCTTTTTGATGATCCTGCCTTTGACAGGGCAAGACAGCTTGCCAATGAAATAGGTGATTATCTCAGGGCCCATGGCCCCTTTGAACCTCATAGACTCGGGCTTGATGATCTTGAATATACCACAATGCCCCAACTGATGAAGAAACTGGAAGACAGATTCAAGGAGGAATAATTGCAGAATAGTGGGGCCTTTGCGGGCCCCACCAGTCTGCTACTTATCTGACTTCTGGTACAACTTCTTTCTTAGATCAAACCAGTCTTTTATCTCTGTAACACCTTCAAGGGGTACAAAACTGAATCTTTTTTTAACGGTTCCCTCACTTTGAGCCAGCAGGCCGGGAGAGCCAACCATGGCATAGGGTATCAGTCCCATGGCCTGGAGATTTGAAATATAATCCTCTGACTCTAATTTTATAACAACCGATGAAGGTAGCCCCTTGTCCTTTATCCATTGACGTGCAGCACTGATACCAAGTATATTTGTGACATATATGATTCTGAAGTTTTTCATGAGAGAACGGAGTACCACATCAGCACCATTCATAATATTTCGGGAAAAGACGGACCCCATAAGGGCATTTTCAACCTCTACAAAAAAAAGTTTATCACCTCTATTACATACAAGTAAAAAACCTGTTGATTTTTCATTATCAGACCTTGCCATCACCTGTAAAAGACCGGTCTTTTCGGGTATGAATTCGAAAAATGCATATCCATCACCACCACTAAGGGTAGTACCAAGAACCTTTCCATTAATAAAGAATTTAACGATTCTTCCACCTGATGGGAAAAATCGGCCTTTTGTTAATGCCCTGAGCATAACGGGTCTGTCAATGGTGGTTATGCTGTCGAACACTATAATTTCGGCATATACTGCAGAGACGCTTATACTCAGAAGGGATATGAGAATGAATAGAGAAATACACATACAGATTAGTTTCGATTGAGGAACAGCTTTTGTCATTACTCCACTTTGTCTTTGTTTTCGGAGATACCGCCCTCCGGGTTAGTGGAAGGGGTAATAATTACCCTTGATATCCTCTTGCCTATCATCTCGATTATTTTGATCTTCCATCCATCAGATGAAAAGGTCTCACCTGTTTCAGGTATCCTCTGAAGCTTTGTAATGATATAGCCACCCACGGTGTCATAGTCAGGTGATTCAGGGAGTTCGATTCCGTGATCATCCCTCAGGTCTCTGATCGTTATAGAGGCATCAACAATGAATGAGCCATCCTTTCTTTTGATTACCGGTTGTTCAACATCATATTCATCCCTGATCTCTCCCACTATCTCCTCAAGAAGATCCTCCATTGTTACTATGCCTGTTACAGACCCATATTCATCCACCACTACTGCTATAAGAACACCTTTCCTCTGCATCTGTCTCATGAGTGTGCTTATCTTGAGTGATTCAGGTACAAAAAAGGGTGTTCTCAGGATCTTTCTGATATCAATCTGTTCTTTGGCAGCAAGTTTCTTGAACAGGTCTTTTACATACAGTATGCCCTTTATGTTTGAAGGTTCACCATGATAAACAGGGTATCTTGAGTACTGCTCCTCACTGATTATACTCAGGATTTCTTCCAGGGACATATCAGTGGAAAATGCCACGACCTTGGTAAGAGGTACCATCACCTCCTTTACAGAGAGGTCTGTAAATTCGAATACACCATGAATTAGTTCCTCCTCGGCTGGCTCAAAAATGCCTTTATCGGTTCCCTCTCGTACAAGGAGCTTTATCTCTTCTTCACTGATAAAACTGCGCTGTGTAAATGTTTTTCCTCCAAAAGGCTTTAAGATAAGGTTCGTACTGAAGGTCAGAATATTGGCAAAGGGTGATATTAACCTTGTAAACCTGTACATGGGTTTTGCTGTAATAAGGGCAAATCTCTCTGGATTCTTCAGGGCAATTGATTTTGGAACAAGCTCACCGATTACAAGCGCAAGATAGGAGACCACAAAGACCACAATCCCTATGGAGATAGGCTCGGCTGAGGAAGAAATGTAATCAACAGGAAGCGCCTTTAAGAAAGGCTTGATGATCTTTATTGCCACTGCACCACCCGTGGCAGATGCAATGGCACCTGCTATGGTTACTCCGATCTGCACGGAGGCAAGGAATCGGTCTGTATCCGATTGAAGACGCTGAAGAATTATAGCACTCTTTTTCCCTTTGTTTGCAAGCTCCTGGATATGGCTTTTACGAGAGGTAACTACAGCTATCTCAGTGCCTGCAAAGAATCCGTTAAAGAGTATAAATACAAAGATAAGAAATATTTCAATCCACATCGATTATTTTAGCTTAAACCTCCATGGGCAGCCCATACCCCGACTGCCACTGCTAAAAGACTCATCCCTAGTATAAACCAGTGAAACACAGTGAGCCTGAAAAATATCTTTGATGTATCATGTTGCGCTTCTCCACGAAATATTGCCTTAAAAAGCCTGGCTTCAAACAAAAGGATCAGGACATAAAGTGTCCAGACAATCAGCATCAAGGTAGGACCTATCCCTGCCCATGTAAAGAGGATTCTCCATTCACCTGTAATATATAATAACCATATACCTGTAATCCCTGCTATGGTAACTGATGTCTTGGCGATCTTTGCAAACCTGTGTTCAACGCCCTGAAAAAAGAGAACCTTTTCAAGGGAGTTTTCCATTCTCATAATCATGGGAAACACTATCATTGTAACAAAGGCAACACCGCCTATCCAGAGGACAATGGAAAGCACATGTATTGCAGTTAAAAGAGCTATCATTCTCTGTTACCTCCTTTTATAAGGCTGGTATCGGAATCATAATATTATCCGTGTTCATTAGAGGACATTTCCTCTTCCATCCTTTTACAGACATTACATTCCATAATCTCTTCAGAACCATCTTCCCAGTGACAGAGTTTGATGGATGAATTCCAGCATACAGGGCATAAGATATAGTATGATTCTCCAAATCCCTTTTCTGAACTGAACCTCAAAGTGGATGTATCTATCATAAAATAATAATAAACCATTAAGGGTCTTTAATGCCATGCCTGTCTGGAGTTT
>JAADHP010000228.1 GCA_013151785.1 Nitrospirota bacterium
TATGAAAATCGCCATTACCGGAAAAGGAGGGGTGGGCAAGACCACCCTTTCATCTATTCTGAGTTATCTCTATACAAAAGAGGGCAAGAGGGTGGTAGCAGTGGATGCTGACCCTGATGCAAACCTTGCCCAGGCCTTTGGCCTTGCAGAAGAGGAGATAAAAGAAATAAGACCCATATCCGAACTCACGGATGTGATAGCCGAACGAACAGGTGCAAGGCCTGGAAGTATGGGGGGTGTTTTTAAACTGAACCCCAGGGTGGATGATATCCCTGACGAGTTCGGCAAAAAGATAGATGGTATTACCCTGGTGGTAATGGGTAAATCAAAGGAGGCAGCCACTGGATGTTATTGTCCTGAAAATGTATTCCTGAGAAGACTGCTGAGACATCTTGTGGTTGAGAGAGACGAGGTGGTAATAGTGGATATGGAGGCAGGCATAGAGCATCTCACACGGGGAACTGCAGAGGGTGTTGATGCCTTTATCGTGGTGGTTGAGCCAGGGCAGCGCTCCATCCAGACTGCCCATCAGGTAAAGACCATGGCCAGTGGGCTTGGAGTGAAAAAGGTCTATGTGGTGGCCAACAAGATACACAGACCTGAGGATCTGGATTTTATCAAGGGTGCACTGCATGGAATGATACTTCTTGGGTCAATAAGTTTCAGACCTGAAATCATGGATGCAGACATCAAAGGCCTGCCACCATACGAGGCAAGCCCTGAGACTGTTGAAGAGGTCATGGAAATCAAAAAGAGACTGGATGAACTAAAACTATGATGACAGCAAATAAATTACTGGATAAAAAAGAACTCCGGAAGGAGACAATAGAAAAAAGGGATCGGATCCCACCTGAGGTAAGGGCAATAAAAGACAGAGAGATAATGGATAGGCTTATTACTTACAAGCCCTTTGCAGAGGCTGGAACTATTATGCTTTTTGCCTCCTTCCGCACAGAGGTAAATACCTTTCCCATAATCGAAAAGGCATTACAAAGAGGCAAAAAAGTGGCATTACCAAGGGTAAACAAAAGTGAAGGGATACTCGAACTTTACTACATAGAATCCATGGAGCAGCTTGAAACAGGGTATATGGGAATAAAAGAACCTATAACAGCACCTGAGAGGATTGCATTGGTTGAGGATATGGAGGTTATTGTACTGCCTGGGGTTGCCTTTGATGAAAAGGGTGGCAGGATTGGCTATGGTGGTGGTTATTATGACAGACTACTGGATTCTCTCAAAAAGGTTCCTCTACTTGTTGCTATTGCCTATGAAGAGCAGATAGTGGATGAGATACCCCTTGAGCAGCATGACAAAAGGGTTCAGGTTATTATTACAGATAAAAGGATAATAGAGGTTTAAGTTGCCGGTTATCAAGGATGTATATGAGATAGCTGAGTCAATAAAAAAGGCAGCAAGTCCGGATGCCATAGTGCTCTTCGGTTCCATAGCCCGTGATGGCAGAGGCGATGACATAGACCTTCTTGTTGTGGGAAGGAAGAAAAAAAAACAGGATATAATAAAATCCCTCTATCCTTTTTATAGACAGTTTTCTATAGATGTGCTTACTGTTTCAAAATCCGAGTTGAGACGGTTATATTCAAAGGGAAGCCCTTTTTTAAGGAAGATTCAAAGAGAGGGGAGGCTTATTTATATGAAAAATGCCCTGAGTGAGTGGAAAAAATCAGCAGAAGAGGATCTGAGCCAGGCCGAGTATCTGATGGAAGGAGGTTTTTATAAAGGAGCATGTTTCAGTGCACAGCAGGCAATGGAGAAGATATTGAAATGGCTTCTTCTAAGGCATGGATGGGAACTTGAAAAGACGCATAACATAAGGAGACTTCTTTCAATATGTGAACAGTATGATATAAAAATAAAACTGAATGACGAATATATTGACTTTATGGATTCAATTTATCTTGGTCGGTATCCTGCTGAAGAAGGACTGCTGCCTGTGGGTGCACCAACAAAAAGGGATGCAAAGAAAGCACTTAGGATAGCAAAAAAAATATTTGAACAGATAAACAGATAAGGATCAAGGAATGGATATCAAAAAGATAGAACAGGGTGTAAGACTGCTGCTTGAAGGAATGGGAGAGGACCCTGAAAGACCAGGGCTCAGAAGGACACCCCAGCGTGTGGCCAGGATGTTCGAGGAGATCTTCTCCGGCCTGAGCGAACAGCCTGAAGACCTTCTGAAACCAATTGAGGGTGAAAGCCATGACGAGATGGTGATGCTCAAGAACATACCCTTTTACTCGGTATGCGAGCACCACCTCTTACCCTTCTTTGGACGTGCCCATATTGCCTATATACCGGAGAAGGGCAGGATAGTAGGAATAGGTGAACTGGCAAAGGCCCTTGAGATACTTGCCAAGAGACCACAGGTACAGGAGCGGCTAACTGCACAACTGGCTGATATGATCATGGAACGTCTGAAACCAAAAGGTGCCATGGTAATAATAGATGCGGAGCATCTCTGCCTCAGCATGAGAGGCATCAAAAAGCCTGGCTCAAGAACCGTTACCTCAGCAGTGCGAGGCATCTTCAGGTCAAAACAGTCCACAAGGGAAGAGATGCTTGAACTGCTAAAGAGGGAAGGTTAATGGGACAAAAGATAGACATGAGGGAAGAGAAAAGGAGAATGCAGCGTGCTTGGAGTCGTCATTTGAGTTTTGAGCAAAGACTGAATGAGGTATTTGAACTTGTAGATATCTGTTTTGAAATAAAAGATGCCTTCAGAAAGAATGAATCTAAAAAAAGCATTCAAAAGCCTGCTGATAGATATAAGTGATTTGCAGGATTTCTTTGGGTTTGACTATGTTATTATTGGTGGACTTGCGGTTGGAATGTGGGGCCATATAAGGGCTACAAAGGATATTGATATCCTGGCAGATATCAAATCTGATATATTAAATGGTTTTACAGAGAAGTTAAAGGCTAAAGGATATAAGGTTGGTATTAGACGGGGTGATGTCTTTGATCCAATACCATTGATGTTGAGAATTACAATTCCTGAAGGCAAAGGTGGCCCTACAGTAGCGGATATGTTAATAATTACGAGAGACTGGGAAAAAGAGATCCTCAAGAATAAGAGACAATTTAAATATGAAGATATATCTGTAAACCTTATTTCAGTGGAAGATCTGATACTGATAAAACTAAGAAGCAGTAGTCCAATAGATGAATTTGATGCAAGAGAGCTGTTTTTAATTAACAAAGATGAAATAGACCATGAACTGCTTAAAAGAAGGGCAAAGATGATGAATGTAGACAAAAAACTTACAAGATTTCTGAAGGGTTTATCAGATAATCCATAACAAACTTCAAGGAGGTTTTTATGTCAGCCAAGATCATTGATGGAAAGGCAATCGCCGCAGAGATCCGTGAAGAACTCAAGAAGGAAGTCGAGGAGATGAAGGCGCAGCATGGAGTGGTGCCAGGGCTTGTGACCATCTTAGTTGGTAAGAACCCTGCCTCAGTGAGCTATGTAACTGCAAAGCAGAAGACCGCACATGAGCTTGGTTTTTACTCTCTTCAGGATGACCAGCCCGAGGATATTTCAGAAGAGGAGCTTCTGAAACTCATCGACAAATACAACAATGACCCCAAGATCCATGGCATACTGGTGCAGCTTCCCCTTCCGAAGCATATAAATGAAAAAAAGATCATCAATGCCATAGACCCGGATAAGGATGTGGACTGCTTCCATCCTGTAAACCTGGGCCGACTTGTAATTGGTGGTGATGAGACAAGATTTCTGCCCTGCACTCCTGCAGGTATTCAGGAGCTTATTGTCCGCTCAGGATTTGAAACATCAGGCGCAGAGGTAGTGGTGGTGGGCAGGTCAAACATCGTTGGCAAACCCATTGCCATAATGATGATGCAAAAGGGCCCTGGAGCCAATGCCACTGTAACAGTGGTACATACGAGGACAAAAGACCTTGCTGCCCATTGTAAAAGGGCCGATATATTGATAGTTGCAGCAGGTGTGCCGGGGCTTGTAAAACCCGAGTGGATCAAGCCAGGTGCCTGTGTGATAGATGTAGGAGTAAACAGGGTTGGTGAGAAAAAAAGTGAAAAGACAGGCCGTATGATCCCCATCCTGAAAGGTGATGTGGACTTTGATGCAGCCAAGGAGATAGCCGGTGCAATCACACCGGTTCCAGGTGGTGTGGGTCCTATGACCATCACCATGCTTATGAAGAATACGGTCAGGGCTGCAAAGTACGCAATTGAAAAATGATTGCAAAAAAGGAGGTATAAAGAATGGCTTCCATAACTGTGAGAGGAATAGATGAAGAGTTGAGAAAGCTGCTAAAAGAGTCTGCTACGAGGGAAGGGCTTAGCCTGAATGCTTATCTTTTGAAAATGATAAAGGAATCTCTTGGTGTCGAAAAGAGAAAAAGGTCCAGGAGGTATCACGACCTTGATCATCTTGCAGGCACATGGTCTGAAAAGGATTTTAAAGCATTTGAAGAGGCTGTGAAAGATTTTGAAAGAATAGACAGTGAAATCTGGTAAAGGAGGCCAACCAAAATGATCATCACAAAAAAGAAAGACTTTCAGGAATTGATGGAGAACATCAAAAACTATCAGAAGTTCTTTCTTGTAGGCTGCTCTGAGTGTGCCTCCCTCTGCGGTACAGGCAGTGAGGAGGCCATAAAGGAGCTTGCAGAAGCACTCAGGTCAGAAGGTAAAGAGGTTACAGGTGGATTTGTACCAAAAACAGGATGTCAGGTGCTGGGTACAAAGAAAGAGCTTAAGGCATTTAAGGACGCCCTTGCAGAGACTGACTGTATTCTTGTAATGTCCTGCGGTGCTGGCACACAGACAGCGGTTGAACTCTTTCCGGATAAACCAGTGTATCCAACCAACGACTCCCTTTTCCTGGGTAATATGACCCGCTTCCAGATGTTTGATGAACGCTGCTCCCTCTGCGGGCAATGCATACTGGACAGAACAGGAGGCATCTGTCCTGTTACTACATGCCCCAAGGGACTCCTTAATGGTCCCTGCGGTGGCATGCAGGATGGTCACTGTGAGGTCTCTCCTGACATTCCCTGTGCCTGGGTGAGGATCTATGAGCGGATGAAGAGGCTGGACAAGCTGGAAGAATTCAGGGAATCTGTCCTTGAGGCAAAGGACTGGTCTCAGGCCCAGAAGCCAAGGTCTCTCAGTACAAGAGAGAAGAAGGAAAAGAAATAAATTTAATTACGGTTAAAGGAGGAACAGCAACATGTCATTCAGAGAGGCACTTGAGTCAGGAAAGTTTGTGGTAACTGCCGAGGTTGGTCCGCCAAAGGGGACCGACATAGAGGAAATGATACACCATATAGAGTTGCTGAAGGGAAAGGTTGATGCTGTAAATTTCACTGATAATCAATCTGCTGTGATGAGGATGAACTCCCTTGCAGGATGCAAGATCGCCCTTGAGCACGGAGTGGAGCCCATACTGCAGATGACCTGTCGTGACCGGAACCGTATAGGTCTCCAGTCAGACCTGCTTGGGGCCTATGCCCTGGGTGTAAGAAATGTCCTCTGCATGACAGGAGACCATGTATCTGCAGGAGACCATAAAGGGGCAAAGCCTGTCTATGATCTTGAATCAGTTCAGTTACTCAGGGTGGTTGATGCCCTTAATAATGGAAAAGATATGGAAGGTAATGATCTCAAAGGCAGCACTGACTTCTTTCAGGGCGCTGTGGTCACACCCGAGGCAAATCCACTTGAACCCCAGCTTATAAAGTTTGAAAAGAAGGTAAAGGCAGGCGCCAGGTTTTTCCAGACCCAGGCAATTTATGACATAGAGAAATTCAAGGAATTCATGAAGCATGCCAGGAAGTTTCCGGTCAAGATACTTGCGGGGCTTGTGGTTCTGAAGAGTGCTGGAATGGCAAAGTTCCTGAACAACTTTGTCCCTGGCATTGTGGTGCCAGAGGAACTGATAGAGGAACTCAAGGCAGCAGGAAAGGAAAAGGCGCTGGATACAGGACTCAGCATCTGCGCTCGCCACATCAAACAACTCAAGGAAGAAGCCATCTGCGATGGTGTGCATATAATGGCCATCGGCATGGAGGACAAGGTACCAGAGATACTTGAAAGGGCAGGATTGCTGTAGAGTTTATTTTAGATATTGTTTTTATTCCATGAAATAGAAGCCCTCACATCTGGTGTGAGGGCTTTTTTGTTTAAAATAAACAGACTTTGCTAAAATATTCCAGAATTAAAGAATCGGTTCTATAAATTATGAATAGAGAACAGAAATTTTATAATGCTCTGAGGGATATCTTTGTAGGGGCTATGGTTGAGGGAGAGGGAGGCTATATCAACCTGATGCGGATAAAATCCCGTTACTTTGAAAAAGGAGTCTTCCCTTGCCTTCAGGAAGATATCGATAAGGCCGTAGAACCATTCCCTGAATTTAAAGAGGAGCTTTTTGATAAGCTCTTTACCTTCTTTCAGCGGTATTTTTCTGAAAGCGGGGCAATCTATTTCAGATATACGCCCATTCATCAGAATGTCTATGAAAAGGTTTATACCGATGATAAAGATGTTATTTTATTCTGGAAAACCCACATGCTCTACTATGTTAAAACGGATAGACTGTTTAAGAATCTTGAGATTGATGTAGATAGGTATAAATTTTTCTTTGATGTCTCCACCCTGGAGCATAAAAGGGCAAATGAAAAGAGGGAAATTATCTATGAGTTTAAAGAGAAACGCCCTGACGGTGTAGTTGTCTTTAATGTCTTCTATTCAGAAAAGGGTAGAAAGACAAAGATAGAGGAGATTCTAAAAGCCCTGAAGAAATCGGGAGTAAAACTCTCTGAAGAAGTTCTGGAGAGGGCATTCAGGGTTTTTGAAAAACAAAGTGAGGTGGATTACTTTATAAACAAAAATGCAAAGGAGTTTT
>JAADHP010000261.1 GCA_013151785.1 Nitrospirota bacterium
TAAACACAGGGGGGCATGAAAGCCCCCCATATTATTTTAGAAAGGGGTGTCTATATGGATAGGGAGGAACTGAAGAAGATCATATACGAACTCGTGGAAAAATCAATGGGAAAGAAAAAACTCAAACAGAGCGATATACTTAAAAAGGTCTCGGCAGAACATGGAGTGGATAAATCAGAGGTGAAGGCAGCTCTTAGAGAGTTGCTTGACTCTGGACAGCTTATCTTTACATATTTTGGCGGCAGTTACGTGGAGATCCCTCCGAAGGAGTAGAGGGAAGAGTCAGAATACTCTACCAGATAAAGAGGTATCAAGCTCAGTGAAGTTTCATAGACCCAGGGTGGTTATAGCAGGGCTGAGAGGGGGCTCTGGTAAAACCACCCTTTCTATTGGTCTTGCAAGGGCTCTTTATGACAAAGGAATAGCTGTTTCAACATTTAAGAAAGGCCCTGATTATATTGATGCTGGATGGCTTTCAAAGGCATCAGGTAGTCCCTGCCATAACTTAGACCCTTTCCTTATACCAGAAGATATCGTTATCAAATCATTTCTGTATCATTCAGGCAATGCCCAGATATCCTTGATTGAAGGCAACAGGGGAATATTTGATGGGGTTAACATAGAAGGCACATACAGTACAGCAGAACTTGCAAAAACCCTGAAATCACCTGTTGTAATAATCGTGGACTGTACAAAGGTTACCCGTACAGTTGCAGCAATTATCAAGGGTATACAATCGTTTGACAATAAACTGTATGTAGCAGGTGTTATTTTGAACAATATTGCAGGCCAAAGACATGAATCAATTGTAAGAGGTACAATACAGGAGTACACTGATATAAAGGTAATAGGAGCCATAAAAAGGATAAAAGAAGAGTTCATGCCAGAGCGACATCTTGGCCTTCTTCCTCATATAGAACATCCAGATGTTGACAACGTAATTAACTCGCTATCACGTATAGTTAAAGAATCAGTGGACATAGGGCATTTAATAGATCTGACAGGAAAGGCAGATGACATTTTTTGTGAAGACCCTGTAGATCCCTATTCAGGGTATCAGGACACAGAAGGAGACCATGTCAGGATAGGGGTTATCAAAGACAGGGCCTTCCAGTTTTATTATCCTGAGAATATAGTATCTCTTATCAGGGCAGGTGCAGAGATTGTGGAGGTTGATGCCATGAAAGAAAAGGCACTGCCTGCTCTGGATGCATTATATATAGGCGGGGGGTTTCCGGAAACCAATGCCATAGAGCTATCAAAAAACATAGAGTTCATGGAATCACTGAAAAAGGCTGTAGAGGAGGGTTTGCCTGTTTATGCGGAATGTGGAGGACTGATGTATCTTGGCAGAGCACTATATTACAGGGGTAAGGTCTTTCAGATGAGCAATGTTCTGCCTGTGGATTTTGAGATAAAGCATTTTCCTGCTGCCCATGGTTACACTGTAGTGGAGGTGGATCAGGACAACCCCTATTACCCAGCAGGAACCTGCTTGAAGGGGCATGAGTTTCATTATTCCCGGGTTATTGGAAGGCCTGACAGAGGGTTGAAGCTTGTGTTCAGGATGACCCGTGGAAAAGGAATCATAGACGGCAGGGATGCCATAGTATACAAGAACGTGCTGGCCACATATACCCATTTACACGCCCTTGGCTCACCTCAGTGGGTGGAGGCAATGATAAAGATAGCCAGACAGTACAGGAAAAACAGATAGTGAAAAGTATAAGAAGGATTAAAACAAACATAAGGGATTTGCTTGAGAGAAATGATTTAAAAACCATAATCGAACTTGCCAGGAACAACCCCAGGATAGTAAGTGTGCTTATCTCAATGAGTTATGACAAGGACAGTCTCCTTACATGGAGGGCAATAGAGGCAATAGGACCTGTGGTTGCTGAGATATCAAAGAACTCGCCTGAACAGGGAGCAGACATTGTGAGAAGACTACTGTGGTCTATTACCGAGGAATCAGGAGGAATTGGCTGGGCTGCCATAGAGATGCTTGCAGAGATTATTGTTAATTATCCGGAAAGATACAAAAACCTGGTGCCCTTACTTATGGAGTTTTATGATGAAGAGATATTCAGGGATGGCGTGCTCTATGCAATAGGCAGGATAGGTGAGAGGATGCCTGAATTATTCGATGACCCTGATAAAATAGAAGATATAATCTCTGATGGCCTGACAAGTGATGACCCACAGATACGGGGCCTTGCCCTGATAGCCTGTAAAAGACTTGCTGATACACTACATGGCATTGGTCAGGAGCAGATAAGAAGACTAAAAGGGGATGAAAGCACCTTTACCGTGTATGAAAAGGGAAGGCTCATTAATAGAAAAATCAATGAGGTTCTGCATAACTAATCCCGCCACCCCTTTCTTGGAATTACCCTGATGCCAGAACTATCTATATGAAGACCAAACCTCTCATCCTGTGGATCAAAGCCTATTCTTGAGCCTTCTTTTATCACATTATGTTTGTCCACTATAACATTCTTCAGGTGACAACCTTTTTTCAAGACTGTAAAATCCATTATTATGGAATCCTCCACCACAACATTGTCTTCTATTACAACGCCTGTACGGATTACAGAGTTCTTAATCCTCACATTTTTGTATATGGTCACTCCTTCAGATACCATGCTGTTTTCAATGTCAGCCCTTAGTATCTTTGATGCAGGAGCCTTCTGCCCAGAGGGATATATGGGCCAGTGCGGATTATTCAGTTCAAAGGCTGGTTTCTCTCCCAGCAGATCCATATGGGCATCAAAGAATGCCTTGATTGTTCCCACATCCCGCCAGTAGCCCTTTTCTTCGTAGGGTTTTATGCCAGGAATAAGGTTTGACTCAAAATCATAGGCAAAGAGTCTACCTGTATCAACCAGGGATGGCAGGATATGGGCTCCGAAATCATGGTGCTTCTTGCTCTGTGCAGCAATCAGGGCATTTATAAGCACTTCTGTGGTGAATATATAGTTGCCAAGAGACACATAGGCCCTCGAAGAATCTGATGGCATGGGAGCTGGATTTTCCGGTTTTTCCTGAAAACCGATTATCCTGTTTTCATTGTCTGTCTGAATTACTCCGAAGGCCGAAGCCTCTTCCAAGGGTACAGGTCGTGCCGCAACCGTTACATCTGCTCCTTTTATTAAATGAAAGTCAATCATCTGTCTGATATCCATCCTGTAGATATGGTCAGCTCCGAAAACAAGCACAAGACCCGGATTATGGTTGGTTATGAGATTTATGTTCTGGAAAACAGCATCAGCTGTTCCCTGAAACCATTCAGGTCCCATTCTCATCTGTGGGGGTACTACTGCTATGAACTGGTCTCTTATTATAGGAGACATAACCCACTGCTGTCGTATATGTTCTATTAATGACTGGGACTTGTATTGAACAAGCAGATAGATTGAGAATATGTGTGAATTCACGAGGTTGCTCAGGACAAAATCCACGATCCTGTATCTACCACCGAAGGGAACTGCCGGCTTGGAACGGAATGCAGTTAATGGGAAGAGACGTTCTCCTTTTCCACCTGCAAGTACAAAGGCAAGCACCTTTGGATGTGACATAAGACCTCCTTTAGTTATGCTTTAAAGATTACTTTTTGCAACAAAATTAAAGCCCTAATTCTCTCACTCACTGTTAGGTTCTTAGTATTCAGTGCTCGATAATGACCCAATTTAGCTGTAATGAACAATGTCAGCACTTGGTAACAGTGGAATGGTAGAGTCTGAACGGTTTTGAATTTTGCATAAGATTTGCCAGGAGGGCAAATCGCAAAATTCCCTCGGAAGCGGATATGGATGTCCGCTGAGAATGAGGTGTAAGACTCTACCATTCCACTGCGCTATAACCATTTTTAATTTAAAACAGACTGAACCTGAAATACTTGCCAGGGTTTTCCCTTATGTCTTTTATAAGCAGATTCAGTTCCTTTAAAGTCCTTTTAAGATCAGCAGAAAGCTCTTTATCCCTGACAAGGCTTCCCATGAGTCCTTCGCTCTTCTTAATCTCTGTGAGTAGTTCATTGAGGGTTTCAGATGTCTTATTGAGATTTTCATAAAGCTCGGGGTCTTCTACGAGTCTGTATAATGTGCCCTTTGACTCATTAAGTCGCTTTGAAAAGGATTCTATTTCACTAACAGCATGGATAAATCTATTATAAAGATCGGGCTCCTTGATGAGCTTTTTCACAGTCCCCTCTGATCTGTTTATCTCCTTTGCAAAGAGGCTTATGTCCCTGGCTGCTGACGAGAGGTCTTTATACAGACTGTCATCTGATATTAATCTTCCAGCCGTTCCCTTACCCTGGCGTATCTGTTTGGAGATAAGATGAAGTTCTCCAACGGTTTTCGTAAGATTATTATAAAGTGTGGGGTCCCTGAGCAGCATTGGTACGGTGCCCTCTCCCTTCTCAAGCCGTGTGATGAGTTCTTCAAGTTTATGAATAAATTCTGTGAGGCGGGCGAGTGATGCCTGTGATGTCTCAACAATCTCCTGTATTTCTGTTGATGTAATACCCTTGATAGTATCCCCCTGCCTCAGGGGCCTTGCGGATTTTGATCCAGGACTTATCTCGATATACTTGTCACCAAGGAGGCCAAGGGTCATAATTGCCGCCTTTGAATCTGCCCGGAGGTATTTAAGTGACTCTGGCGTAATAGACATGGTTACCCTCACCCCGCTTTCGGGCAGGAAGGTCAGGGACTTTACAGAGCCTATCTCCAGCCCCGAGAACCAGACAGGTGCTCCCTCTCTCAGTCCCTTGACATCGTGAAAAATAGCATGGAGTGTGATCTTGGGTCTGAGAAACTCCTCTACATTACCTGCAAAAAGGACAGTCAGGAAGATTATACCGAGCGAGACAGTGATTATGAGGGCAACCCGAACCTGTGACCACCTTAGTTGTTTTTGCTGTTGAAACATATTAAAATTATTATATCAAAAAATCCTTTCTAATATTTCTATCCCTGCAGAATATCATATATAAAATGTCTTAGTTCCTGATCTTCGGTATTTTTCAGTTGCTCAAGGTCACCATCAAAGGATAGCCTGCCATTACTGAGGTATAAAAAACGCTCAGCCACCTTTACAGCATCTGTAACCTTATGGGTAACCACTATCAGTCCCTTTCTGTCTGGTGGCTGCCCACTGGAGAGTTCATTCATGAGTGTGCATATGCTATCGGCAGTGATAGGGTCAAGCCCGGTGGTGGGCTCATCGTAGAGGAACATCAAGGGTTCGCATGCAGCAAGTGACCTTGCTATTGCGACTCTTCTCTGCATACCTCCACTTAACTGTTCAGGCATCAGATCAACAGCCTCCTCTACTCCCACACGTTTCAGTAGCTCAACCACTCTTTTTTGTATCTCATCTTCTGTTAAATTCGTATACTCTCTCAGACAGAATGCCACGTTCTCCCTTACATTCAACGAATCAAACAGTGCCCCTTCCTGAAACACTATGCTGAACTTCATCCTGAACTCCCTTAGCTGGGACTCCTTAAGTGTGGTAATATCCACACCATCTATCAGGATCCTTCCCCTGTCAGGTCTGGAAAGCCCCAGGATCAGTTTCAGTATTGTGGTCTTACCAGCACCGCTTTTGCCCAGTATGGCGATCTTTTCATAGAATCGTGCCTCAAAGGAAAGACCATCCAGTATGATTTTTTCACCATAATACAGGCTTACATCTTCGAAGATAATCATACCCTCATTCCCAGAATGAAGAGGAGTATTTTTGTAAGCAGGAAATCAATTACTATTATCATAACTGTGGATACAACCACTGCCATTGTGGTTGAACGTCTCAGCCCTCTTGAGCCTCCATGTGTTGTAAGACCAAAAAAACAGCTTATCAGGGAGATTATATAGCCAAAGAGAAAGGGTTTTGAAATTCCCGAGAAGAGGTTTTCAAAATTGAGAATCTCCCTTATCTGGCTCCAGTAGAAGGATGAACTCTGATGGCTTACAAAGACCGCTATGTAGTAGCCTCCTATCAGGGAGACTGCATCTCCAATAATTGTCAGCACAGGAAGCATAATTATGGAGCTGATCACCCTTGGTGTTACAAGTTTCTTGATTGGGTCAACACCGAATACCCTGAGGATATCAACCTGATGACCAAGTATCATGGAGCCAATCTCTGAGGCCATTCCCGAGCCAACCCTGCCAGCAAAGGTCAGGGCAACTGCCACAGGTCCAATCTCTCTTATGATAGCCACACCCACGATCTTCCCTGTGTACATCTTCAGTCCCAGGGAGGCAAGCTCTGCTGATATCTGAAGCGATAGTGCCATGCCAATGAACAGGGATACAAGCATTACAATAAAGAGCGAACCAGGCCCTGCGTAGTCCATCTGCTCAAGAGTATCTTTGAAGTAAAAGGGTTTGCGGAAGACACCCAGTGGGGCCGTGAGGGAAAGTTTGTAGAAGTCCTGTAGTGAAGATAGAATAACCTTTAACCCGTTCATATAAGAAATACAGTATATTATAGGTGGTAGTTATGTCAAATGTATCGCCCCCCAGGAGTTCTCCCCAAAATGTATCATAAATAAAAAAGGCTATAGGCGATAGGCTAAAGGCTATATGTTAAAGGGGCTATAGCCTCTGGTCTCCGGCCTATAGTCTCAAAAAGAAAAGAAAAAAAGATAAACATCACAACAGGATTTTTTGGAGTTTTTAAAACAAAGGGCCCCTGAAAAGTCGTAGACTTTTTAGGACAGGCAGAAGGCTCTCTGGAAAATCGCAGATTTTTTTCGGGGCAGGCAGAGGTGGTTCATCAGCCCATTAATGCAATGAATTTTTTTAAATTATAAAAGACATAGCTTTTT
>JAADHP010000283.1 GCA_013151785.1 Nitrospirota bacterium
TATACAGGTCCAGAGGTGGTGAAGAAGGTCATGTAGCAATACCGACAGTAACATACACCAACAACCTTGTGTATCACCTGAAGGCTGGAAAGCTGTGTTTTTATAATTTAAATCCTATTGCATCAATGTCCTGATGAACCACCTCTGGGCTTAGTTTCTTAATGAAAGTTCTTATTTTTCAAAGGTGTGGTGCTTATTTTTCTTCGGCACCCTGCCTTTCTTTTTTCTTACTAAATCTTTGTGGACAGCAATGGAAAAGTCTATATTATTTATCTGAGTAGTTTTCTATGAAGCGTTCTATTGCTGAGGTGGTTTTTTTGTCTAATCCAGTAAAACTTGCACCATAATAGAAATATCTACTCTCAGTGGTTCCATCGCTGCCTTCCACAACCCTTACAATCTCTGCATCTGTATTAACCTCTGTTTTGTCAGGAAGGATAAAAGAACACCTTATAATATCACCTTCATCTATTTTGGCATCAGACCGAAAAAGAATACCAGAGGAACTTATGTTCTCAACTACTCCTGAATAACGAGACTTTTTTGTGCTACCATGGATTTCAACACCTACATTAAGCCGTAAGGATTTCCTGGTGGCAATATTAAGGAGTTTTTGTGATTCTTCCATCAGGGTGTCAGGGTCAACTGTGGATGGTAAAAGTGAGTTGGCCCTGACATCCAGCAATTTATCGGGATTATCTATATCATCAGAACATATTAATATAATCGATACTTTGCTTAACCTATCGTTATTTCTGATAATATCGCAGAGCCTCTCTCCATCTATTCCTGGTGAATCAAAATATGTGATTATAAGGTCAGCCCTTTCTGACTCATGGGTGGAAAGAACCTCTTCGTTGTTTTTTACAGGAAACACCCTGATATCTGAACGTTGAAGAAAGGACTTTCTTTTGCCCAGGGATTTTAGTATCTCCTTGTTAATGATAACCTTTTTCATTCCCCTTATCAGTATAAACAATTCAGTCAAATCTGTAAAGATGTTTTTATGTTCCAAAATTACCTATTGACTCATTGCCTGTTATTTTATATAGCTCTCTTTCCTGTCAGTATACGGTTGTGTCCACTCATCCACTCATTTACCCCTCAACTCATTTACGAAAACTGCCAGAATGCTCCGACCTCTGGTCGGGGAGCTTCATTCAGTAATTTTTTCTTCCCACCTGTCCGGGATTTGAACAATATGAATATATAGTATGAAGAGGTCAAAAGAAAACACAATATATTGATATTGCAAAAAAAATGACTTTTTTGCTTGACAAAAAAAGTCTTTTATATTATCATTTAGTGGTAGAAAGTGGTAAAAAGTGGGAGGTTTCGTGCCAGGATTCTCGGGTAAATTCCATCATCAGGTTGACTCCAAGGGCAGATTAATGCTCCCATCAGAATTAAGAACAGTCCTCCAGACAAATTATAATAACAATAATACACTATACATCACCTTGTCTGCTACTGACAAGTGCCTCCATATATATCCTTTAGAGGAGTGGCAACGCCTGCAGGATAAGGTGCGGAGTCTTCCTCCATCAAAAAAGTCTGTTAAATATTATATGAGGCGAGTTATAGCATCAGCACATGAGTGTGAGCTTGACAAGCAGGGCAGGATACTTATACCTGTTGACCTGAGGGAAGATGCAAGTATCAATGGAGAGACTGTAGTTGTGGGCCAGATTGATAAGATTGAGGTATGGAACAGGGCTGAATGGGATAAACTGTTTGATCCTGAAAATATTGATATTAGTGCCTATGAGGCAGAACTTGCTGAGATGGGTCTTTAAAGATATAGATGATACACAGGCCAGTACTTCTTGATGAGGTTATAGAGATGTTGAACATAAAAGAGGATGGAATATATGTGGATGCTACAGTAGGAGCTGGAGGGCATACAAGGGCGATACTTTCCAGGCTTTCTGATAGAGGTCTTGTGATAGGGATCGACAGGGATGAGGAGGCGATTAAACGGGTGGGCATGACATTAAAAGACAGGCGACTGAGATTGATTCATCTGGATTATTCAGATATGCACAGGGTGCTTGATATTACAGAAGCAAAGGTGGATGGTGTCTTAATGGATCTCGGGGTCTCAATGTATCAGCTAAAAGACGAACAGAGAGGCTTCAGTTTTTCTTCAGAGGCTCCGCTTGATATGAGGATGGACAGGACAGTCAGAATTACAGCCGCAGATATAGTGAATACCTGGAGTAAGGAGAAAATAGAAAAGATACTGAGAGATTATGCAGATGAGAAAAGGGCACGTGCCATTGCTGCCAGGATAGTTCAAAGGAGAAGAAAGGCCAGGATAAACACCTGCAAGGAGCTTGCGAATATAGTAATGTCTGTTTACAAAAGAAGGGGACGCATTCACCCTGCAACCAGGACCTTTCAGGCCCTGAGGATTGCTGTTAACAATGAGTTGGAACAGCTACAGGAGGGACTTCGCTCAGCAATAGATATCTTAAATAAAAAAGGAAGATTATGTGTCATCTCCTACCATTCTGTTGAAGACAGGGTGGTGAAGATATTTTTCAGAGAGGCAGAAAAACAGGGGCTTATAAAGAGGATAAACAAAAAGCCAATCACACCGTCTGAGAGAGAGATAAAGGAGAATCCATCTTCAAGGAGCGCAAAATTGAGGGTGGGGGAGCGGTTATGATACGAAAAAAAGGAGGCTCCTTTTTATTAAAATTGATCTTTCTGTTGTTGCCCCTTGCCCTTGTCTTCTCTATTGTTTATCTGCGAAGCAGCATAACAGCCCTTGAATATCAACTTGGTCAGTTACAGATGGAAAAGCTCAGCCTCATTAACAAAAAAAGCGAGCTTATAGCAAAAAGAGCAAAGGCCACCTCCTTAAAGAAGATTGAAATGGTTGCAACAAAAAAGATGGGACTCACATATGTGGACAGAGAGAAGGTCTTTTATGTAAAGGAGGTGGCACCGCCAGCACCTTTTACAGCAGGTTTGGATAAAAGATAGATTTTAGAGAAGATTAAATGAACAAAAGGGCCCTTTTGGTAAAGACCACTATTTTTGTTATGTTTCTGGTAGTTTTGCTCCGCCTTGTTGATTTGATGTTAATCAAGCATGCAAAACTGAGCAGGATTGCGCATATTCAGCAGACAAAAGGTCAGGAGATTCTTGTAAGAAGGGGGATAATTTATGACAGAAAGGGAAGGGAACTTGCTGTAAATCTGGAGAGACCTTCACTTTATTGTGACCCCAAGGAGATTTCATCGCCCAGGGAGGTGGCCTACAAGGTAGGGGGGATATTAAAGATAAATAAAAGAAAGATTATTAAGGCGCTACAGGAGGAGAGGAGATTTGTCTGGCTGGCTCGAAAGATATCTCCAGAGGCAGCCTCGTATATCCAGGCATTAAGGATAGAGGGGATAGGAATGCTTCCTGACACCAAAAGATTTTACCCAAAAGGCACGCTTGCAGCCCATGTGCTTGGATTTGTGAATATAGATAACAAAGGGCTGGAAGGCGTGGAGAGAACCTATGAAGAATATCTTATTGCTGATGGAGGAAGGGTTTACATTACCAGGGATGCAAAGGGTAATATATTATATAGAGGTGGTGATTTAGAGAGTTCTGGTAATAGCATAGTACTTACTATAGATGAAGGTCTGCAGGCAATAGTAGAAGAAGAGCTTAACAGGGCAGTACAGAAATGGCATCCCCAGGCTGCTACTGTAATAATGATGGATCCAGACAGTGGCGAGATCTTGGCTCTTGCCAATAGACCCACCTTCGACCCCAATAGACCTGGCCGTTACAGGGCATCCTTCAGACGTAACAGGGCTATTACAGACCTCTATGAACCAGGCTCCACCTTTAAACTTGTTATGGTTACTGCAGCCTTAGAGGAAGGTGTGGCAACATTGAATACAAGATTTGACTGTTCAGCAGGTTATATCGAGGTAGGTGGCAAGAGGATATGGGACTCTCATAAGCATGGAGTGCTTACATTGAAGGAGATAATAGAGAAATCGTCAAATGTGGGTGCAGTAAAGGTGGCATTAAAATTAGGCCCGGAGAGATTTTATAAATATGTAAAACTGTATGGCTTTGGTGAAAAGACAGGTGTTGATCTGATTGGAGAGTCTCCAGGGATAGTCAAAAGCCCTGAACAGTGGTCTGCCACAACAATAGGGGCAATGGCCATTGGCTATGAGGTAATGGTAACACCGCTGCAGGTCCTGAGGGCCTATGCTATTGTGGCCAATGGCGGGTATAAGGTCAGACCCCATGTGGTTTCCAGGGTTATATCTCCAGAGGGATTGATAATAAAGAGGAACAGAGGGACAAGAGGTGAAAGGATCATTTCTGAAAGGACCGTAAGGCGTATAAAAGAGGCCCTGAGGGCTGTTGTTTCAGAGGATGGAACAGCCCCAAAGGCATCCATACCTGGCAATACTGTGGCAGGAAAGACAGGTACAACAAAACTTGTGGATCGTAGCACAGGAAGATACTCCAATAAAGACTTTGTTAGCTCCTTTGTGGGAATGGTGCCTGCAGATAACCCTTTGTTTGTGATGATTGTGGTAATCTGGAAACCAAAGAAGAGGTTTTATGGAGGAGAGGTTGCTGCCCCTGTATTCAGTGCTATTGCAGAAAAGGCACTGTCCTATATGTTCATACCCAGAGATGATCGACTGAAGGATAGCTTTCTCTATGTTAGCTCAGATGAGGGACAAAAATCCAGGAACATAGTGGTAAAACAGAAATGAGATTATCTGCATTAATAAAGGGATTAAGGATCAAGAAGATAGATGGTGATGCAGAGATTTACGGTCTTTCTACAGATTCAAGGACTGTAAAGATGGGAGATCTCTTCTTTGCCATGAAGGGGTTCAGATATGATGGCAATGATTTTATAGAGGATGCCATTAACAGAGGTGCTGTAGCAGTAGTATCCGAGGATGATGGCATCCACAGTTCCAGATATGCCCATGTACAGGTGGAAGATATTGAGGATGCCCTCGCCTTCATATCCAGTAGATTTTATGAGAGCCCTTCAGAACGGTTAACACTGATAGGTATTACTGGTACAAATGGAAAGACCACGACCTCTTACCTGATCAGAGAGATATTCAGGGCTGCAGGTAAACAGACAGGTTTAATAGGTACTGTGAAATATTTGGTCAAGGATAGAGAGATTAAGGCAAACCTTACAACTCCAATGGCTGTACAGTTCCAGGGTTTGCTCAAGGATATGGTGGAAGAAGGGGTGGAGGTTGCTATTGCAGAGGTATCCTCCCATGCCCTTTCATTAAAGAGGGTGGATTATAGCAGATTCAGGGCATGTATCTTCACAAACCTTTCAAGGGACCACCTTGATTATCATGGGAATATGGATGATTATTTTGCTGCAAAGAGAAGGCTCTTTATTGATCTGCAGCCAGATATCTCCATAGTAAATACAGATGACCCTTATGGAAAAATGCTTTTTGAGGAGTTAACCAAGGATAACAGGGTGGTCATTTCATATGGTTTGGATGGGAGTGTCCACTTTAAGGCAGAAGATATTACTCAAAAGAAAGATGGAATGGAGTTCCATATTATAAATGAAAAGGAAAATATAAGATTCAGGTCACCCCTTATAGGGCTGGTCAATGTATATAATATTCTGGCCTCTGTAGCCCTTGCAAAGACCTTAGGAGTAGACTGGTATGAAATAAAAGAGGCTGTATCACAGTTCACTGGTGTCCGTGGAAGGCTGGAGACTGTATATACAGAAAAGGGCTTTCTTGCAGTTGTTGATTATGCACATACACCAGATGCACTCAGAAAGGTTCTTGAGACCCTGAGGAGCATAAGCAGTGGCAGACTGATTACCCTGTTCGGATGTGGAGGTGATCGTGACAGGGGGAAAAGACCCGAGATGGGAGCAATCGCATCCGAGTTAAGCGATCTTGTAATCATTACCTCAGACAATCCTCGTTCAGAACCACCTGAGTCAATAATAGATGATATAAAAAAGGGGATAAAGAAGAACAATTACATAATAGAGCCTGACAGGAGGAAGGCGATCTTCAAGGCTGCAGGTATGGCAAGAAAAGGGGACATCCTGTTGCTTGCAGGAAAGGGACATGAGGATTACCAGGAGATAAAAGGTGTGAGGTATAAATTCAATGACAGAGAGGTGTTTGAGGAGGCAATCAGTTCTTTGAAGGAGGCCGGCACATAGATGGCTCTGTACTCCCTCACAGAGGTGTTGGAGGCAACAGGTGGCAGGCTTCTTTTAAAAGGGGCAGAGACCTTTACAGGGATATCCATAGATTCCCGTACTATAAAGGAGAATGAATTGTTTGTTGCACTAAAGGGAGAGCGTTTTGATGGTCATGAGTTTCTTGAGCAGGCCATGAATAGAGGTTCTGCTGCCCTTGTCTCGATACCACCTGTAATCCTTTACAGGGGTAAAAGCATTATCTATGTGAATAACACATTGAAGGCACTTCAGAACATTGCACGCTACAGAAGATTGAGCAGAAAAACAAAGGTGATAGCAGTTACAGGAAGTAATGGAAAGACCACTACAAAGGAGATGATTGCCAGGATACTTTCCTGCAGATATAGAGTCCTTTGTAACAGGGGTAATCTTAACAATCAGATAGGGCTTCCATTGTCACTGTCTGAATTAAATGGACAGGAAATGGTGGTCCTTGAGATGGGAGCAAGCAGACAGGGTGATATTGATGAGTTATGCCAGATAGCACTGCCCAATGTGGGAGTTATTACCAATATCGGACCCGCCCATCTGGAGGGTTTTGGTACATTGCAGGGAGTGCTTGATACAAAGACAGAGTTG
>JAADHP010000030.1 GCA_013151785.1 Nitrospirota bacterium
ATGAAAGAAGAAAAGAAGGAGGAAAAAAAGGAGGAAAAGAAGGAACAATCTCCTCAGAGTTTTCTTGAAGAGTTTTACAGAAACTATATTTCTGGAGTCTTTGTTGGTGTGGCTAATGCCCAGGAGGCTGATATAAATGTTACAACACCGGCTATCAGGGCATTGAAGGCATCCATGAAACAAAGGGCAGATAAACTGTTTCCTTATCTTAACAGGGGCAATGTAGGGCTAACCAACGATGGTCTTCTTGCAATCAGATCCACAAAAGGACTGAGCCTGAAACAGAGGGCAGAGTTGAAAAGACTGGTCAAGGCTGAGAATGCTGACAGGAATGCCCTCTATCTTGAGATAGCAAAGGCCAATAACATAAGCCCTGATAAAGTAGACGAGATTAAGAGGATATTTGCAAAGAGCTGGATTAAGGAGGCAAAGAAAGGATGGTGGATACAGGCACCTGATGGAAGCTGGCTTCGGAAAAAGTAGCCAGGAAAAACAGCCTTGCAAAGCAGTATGAAAAGTGATATATTGAAATAAGAGGTAATGAGGAGGAATGGCGGATTTGGTTTTAAAAGAAACACTGGAGGGGCAGATGGAACAGGGTGGGTTGAAAAATTATAGCCCCGAGATCATTAAGCAGGCACTTGATGAGCTTTTAAGGGATAAACGATACCATGTTGCCTCTCCAAGCAAAAAGTATGAGATGCTAATTAGAAAGTGTAGAGTGTTGAACGATATAAACAAAAAGATAACAAAGAGTAAAGACAGGGATGTAAAAGGCAATTAAAATTCATTCCATGGATGAACTTGTCAAGGGTATTTTAAAGGATGATCCAATTCTGATTGTTTCCATTGATGATACTGAAACGGTTGAGTATGCAAGGAAAATACATGATACCTATCCAACTGCTACTGCAGCCCTTGGCAGGGTAATAACGGCAGCGCTCTTACTCTCCTTTAATCTAAAGGAAAAACAGAAGGTCATGATCCAGATAAGAGGCGAGGGACCTTTGAGGGAGGTTGTTGCAGAGGCTGATTGGCTCAGCAGGATAAGAGGATATGTAAAAAGGCCTCATATACATCTTGGTCTGAAGGAGGGAAAGCTTGATGTGGGCAGGGCTATCGGAAAAGGAATGCTCTATGTAACAAAGGATCTGGGACTGAAAGAACCCTACCATAGTGGTGTGCCCCTGCAGACAGGAGAGATAGGTGATGACCTTGCGTATTATCTGTTAAAGTCAGAACAGATCCCTTCTGCTGTTTCAGTAGGTGTATTTGTGGATACTGACAATTCAGTGAAGGCAAGCGGAGGCTTCATGGTTCAGGTATTACCTGGTGTTCGAGATGAAACCATAGATTATATAGAGAAGCGGATGGAAGATATCCCTCCTGTTACATCAATGATTCTTGATGGATATACACCGGAGAAAATTCTGAGGGAGGTTGCAGGCAGGGAAGTGGAGATACTTGAGAGAAGAAGGCCTGAGTATTACTGTCCATGTACAAAGGACAGGGTTCTTGATTCCATAGCAGCACTTGGAAGGTCTGATATTGAAGAGCTTGTAGATAAGGGAGATGATCTTGATGTACAGTGCTGGTTTTGTAAGAAGAACTACAGGGTGTCACAGGAAGAATTAAAATCTCTACTTAAAGACTAAGAATACAACTTTAATATGGTAAAATATCTTTATGGCAGAACTTGGAAAGATCGAAAGACCAACCGTAGAAAGCTTCCAGGGCAAGAAAAAGCTCTATACCGTACCGAACATCTATCAATTAAAGGAGTTCCCTGATGATTTGAAGAAACTGATTGACAGATACTGGCAGGAGGTGGAGGAGCAACTCCTGAGACTTGAATCAGCAGGGAAGATAAGTAAAATCTTTTGTGAAAATGTCTACAGTGAAAATGAAAAGGGACTCAAGATCCTCAGGAAGACAAATGAAAAGGCCCATGAACTGGTTCAGAAAAAGCTTGATGAGGGGGCAAGGCTTCTTTCCCTTGAGGACAGATCATTATATGCTAAATATCTTGACTGGAGAAATTGTCTTGCCATAGTTCAGACAGAAGAGGTCTTCCAGAGGGTCTTCGATGCATTCCAGGAGGTCTTTCAAAAGAGGATTGAGCATTTTAAGGCATTTATTGAAAACAGTCTATCAGAGGGTGAGGCGGGATTATTGATTATTTCTGATGAGGAGAGAGTGAAAATACAGTTCCCTTCATCCATAGAGGTCTTCCTTGTTACCCCACCTTCTTACGATGACATTATAAGATGGTTCAGGGATAACAGGGAAAAACTTTCTCTCAGACCGGATCAGAGTTCGTAGAGTGTATCATCAACCTGGGGTGATGATTTTTTCTTCCTTAACCTTGTTTTTATACTGGAGATGATGTCCTCTTCACTATCAAACATATCTCCCATTTCCTCTTCAATGGCCTCGGGGTCTTCACCTGCCTCCATTCTGCTTAATGCCTCCTGCCATTTATCTCCAAGATTCAGGCCTGTCATCTCTGTAAGCTTACGCATAAGACGGGCAGCATCACGGGGATTGTTTTCATCTATATTTGCTACCTCTCTTTCCAGATAGGCCATAGCCTCACCAAGCCTGGACTCGTCGATATCAATACCAAGTTCATCATCGCCTTCCTCTCTTCCTTTAATGGTGTTGAATCGGGAGACAATCCGTTTCAGTTTTATTTTTTTGCATCTCGGACAGAGGGGTATCTTATCTGTGTTCACCCTGCGTGAGAAGAAGTTGAATATGGTATTGCAATCACTACAATAAAATTCATATATTGGCATGGCCTGACCCTCCTTTATAGAATCTCTCTCACCACCTCGGCTACCTGGGGAGATGGGTCGTTAAGGAGCGGCCTGAGCCTTTCAAGGCTCTCAGACTCACCGATAATGCCTATCAGATAGGCAGCATCTCCCCTTACGGTAGGGTTGTTATCCTCCAACAGAGGAAGAAGTGAAGGTATTGCCAGTGCTACCTCATCGGGTCGTATCGCTTTTAGTTCCTCTATAAGGGCAGTGGTGCCAATTCTCACCCTTATTCTTTCATCCTTAATAAGATCACCTACAAAACAATAAAGAGTGTTATCGTACTTAAACATATCAATAATATTTTCAAGAAATCCTTTGTTCATATAATCGGCAATCATCTGTAACAGTTGTTTGTTTACTGAAAAACTGGTCATGAACATTTCCTCCACAGTGATAATTATAAATTATATAATATGAAAGGTGTTTTTATCAGCCCTGTCAAAAGGATTAAAAATTTTTATAGCATCTTCAGATAATTGACTGTCTTATTTTCTTATTGTTAAAGTTAATGACACTCTGTTGTTCCAATATAAAACATAATTAAAGATATAATTTTCCAAATCTTAGTCACTAAGGGGGGTTGTTTGCAGGAGACACTGCAGAGGATACTTGAGGAGTATCGTCAGAATGAAGGCAATCTGATAACTATATTGCAGAGCCTTGAGGCTGCCTTTGGTTATATACCCGAAGATGCCGTAAACTGGTTTTCCGAGCAACTTGATATCCCACCAGCCAAGTTTTTTGGTGTTGCTACCTTTTATGCACAGTTTCATTTAAAGCCAAGGGGAAGAAACATAATAACCGCATGTTGTGGCACTGCATGTCATGTGAAGGGTGCTGAGAGAATTATAAACAGTCTTACAAGGGAACTCCAGATTCCCTCTGGCGAGGACACCACAGAGGATAAGGAGTTCACGGTGGAGAAGGTCAATTGCGTGGGTGCCTGTAGTATTGCACCTGTTGTAATTATAAATAAAGAAGTACATGGTAAAATGACCCCTGAAAGACTGATGAAAGAGCTTAAAAGGTTGAAAAAAGGGAAATAACAGGGATGGATAAGAATATCGAGATCAAAATATGTATGGGTACAGGCGGTATGGCTGCCGGGGGCAAGGAGGTGATGGCTGCCTTTCAGCAGAGTCTTAATGAGGCAGGTATTAAGGCTGCTGTAAGTGAGAACTGTTCAGTGCATCAGGTGGGGTGCAGGGGGTTCTGTGCAAGAGACGTACTGGTTGATGTTGTTATCAATGGAGAAAAGACCACTTATCAATATATAAAACCAGACATGGTGGAACGGATTGTCAAGGAGCATATTGTTGGTGGTGAGGCAGTCCAGGACTGGACTGTTAAGGAGGATTATCATACCTTCCACGAGAAACAGATCAAGGTGGTGCTTGCTGACTGTGGTGAGGTGGACCCTGAGGATATTGATTCCTACATTAGCAGAGAAGGCTATGAGGCTTTGAAAAAGGTTCTCAGCGGGATGACCCCTGAAAAGGTTATAAGCAGTATTGAGGCCTCTGGTCTCAGAGGCCGTGGCGGTGCAGGATTCCCAACTGGTGTTAAGTGGGATTTCGCAAGAAGGGCACCTGGCGACGTGAAATACATTATATGTAATGCTGACGAGGGTGATCCCGGGGCCTTTATGGACAGGTCCATTATAGAGGGCAACCCCCATGCTGTAATAGAGGGTATGATTATCGGAGCCTATGCCATTGGTGCCATGCAGGGCTATGTCTATATCAGGGCTGAGTATCCCCTCGCAGTGGAGAGATTGAAGATCGCCCTTGAGCAGGCACGCCAGAGGGGATACCTTGGTAAAAACATCCTTGAAAGTGGTTTTGATTTTGATATAAAGATTAAGCTTGGTGCAGGGGCCTTTGTATGTGGTGAGGAGACTGCCCTGATTGCCTCAATAGAGGGCAAACGTGGTATGCCAAGGCCAAAGCCACCATTTCCTGCCCAGAAGGGTCTATGGGGTAAACCCACTGTTATTAATAATGTGGAGACCCTTGCAAATGTTCCACCTATCATCCGTAATGGTGCCCTGTGGTTTGCACGGTTCGGTACAGAAAAGAGCAAAGGCACGAAGGTCTTTGCTCTTACAGGTAAGGTAAAGAACACGGGTCTGATAGAGGTTCCCATGGGTATAAGTCTGCGGGAGATTATATACGACATTGGTGGTGGTATTGAAGGTGAAAGGAAACTGAAGGCTGTTCAGACAGGTGGCCCCTCGGGTGGTTGTATTCCAGCTGAATACATAGATATCCCTGTTGATTATGAATCCCTTGCCAGAATGGGTTCCATTGTTGGTTCTGGTGGAATGGTGGTGATGGATGAGACAGACTGTATGGTGAATATAGCAAAATACTTTCTGGAGTTTACACAGGCTGAATCCTGTGGGAAGTGCGTGCCCTGCCGTATAGGTACAAAGCGGCTCCTTGAGATTCTCAGCCGTATAACAGATGGAAGGGGCAGACCTGGTGATATTGACCTGCTTATTACACTCAGTGAGGATGTGAAAGCAGGTTCGCTTTGTGGGCTTGGACAGACTGCACCCAATCCAGTGCTGAGCACAATAAGATACTTCCGCGATGAGTATGAGGCACACATTTATGACAAACGCTGTCCAGCAGGGGTTTGTAAGAACCTGCTCACCTATACAATAATCGAGGAGTTCTGCAAGGGCTGCACCATGTGTGCACGTGTCTGTCCAGCAGGTGCGATTGTAGGTGAGAAGAAACAGCCCCACAGGATAGTTCAGGAGATATGTATAAAGTGTGGCGCCTGCTTTGAGACCTGTAAATTTAAGGCAATAAAAAAGGGATGAGGAAGATTGGCCTGGGATATTCAGTATTGGAATATAATCTGGTTGATTACGGAATATAATTTAAACTAAAATAGAATCATGAAAACAACTGTTGATATTCCAGAAAAAGAGTTGAAGGAATTGATGAGACTCTCAAAGGCAAAAACCAAAAAAGAGGCCATTTTGAAGGCTATCTATGAGTATAACAGAAGACACAGGCTGGAAAGGCTTGCAGGGATGCTTGGCACATTCAGGGATATTATTTCACAGGAAGAACTGGAAAGGATAAGAGAGGATCATAAATGGCCTCGGAAGAGTTAGTACTGGTAGATACATCTGTCTGGATTGAATCGTTCAGAACAGATGGAGATGAAAGGATAAGAAGGCATCTGGCAGAACTCATACTTACGGACAGGGCAGCATGGTGTGAAATAGTAATTATAGAGCTTTTAAACGGGATCAGAAGTGAGATGGAGACAAAAAAACTCAAGGAATACATTGAAGAAATCCATAAGTTGCCAATAACAGATGGTGTATGGGCTGAGGGAAGAAAATTGATCCAGAGATGTAGAATGAAGGGATATACAATTCCAGTAACTGATATTGTTATTGCTTCCTGTGCCCTGTATCATAACGTTTCTCTTGAATACAGAGACAGGCATTTTGATTATATCTTCAAGGAGGTATTATGATTACCCTTATGATAGATGGAAAATATATCGAGGTGCCTGAGGGTACAACCATACTTGAGGCTGCCCGCCAGGCATCAATATACATTCCCACACTTTGCGATGACCCAAGGCTTGAGCCCTATGGGGCATGCAGGCTCTGCCTGGTCCAGGTAAAGGGTATGCCACGGCCTGTCACAGCCTGTACAACGCCTGTTAGTGATGGGATGGAGGTTCAGACCTCCAATGAACAGATTGAACGGATCAGGAAGACCATAGTGGAATTGCTGCTCAGTGACCATCCCAATGACTGCATGGTCTGTGAAAAGGCAGGCGATTGTACCCTACAGGAACTTGCCTATTTTTATAACCTCAGGGAGAATCGCTTCTGGGGTGAAAGGAGACAGTACAGTAAGAAGGATGCCAATCCATTTATAGAGAGAGACATGGAAAAATGTGTGCTCTGTGGAAAGTGTGTAAGGGTCTGTGAGGAGGTCCAGGGAGTCGCAGCTATAGAGATAGC
>JAADHP010000141.1 GCA_013151785.1 Nitrospirota bacterium
TATTGTTTATCCTCTCCCTTTTTTACAAAAACTTCTGGTGCAGGTATCTATGCCCCTATGGGGCTTTGCTTGGTCTTTTAAGCTACACAAGTCCTGTCATGATACGGAGAAATGAGTCAAGGTGTATTAATTGTGGGTTGTGTAGCAAGAACTGTCCATCACTTCTACCTGTTGATAGTAAGACAACCATCTATTCACCTGAATGCAATGGTTGTCTTACCTGTGTAAGCTACTGTCCTTCAAGAGGTGCACTGGACATGGCAGTTATAAAGAATAAGAGAGTTAGACCTGAATTTTTTATTCTTTCAGTGATAGTGCTTTTCTTTGGCCTGATTCTGTTAGCAAAGATGACAGGTAACTGGCATTCCAGTGTCAGCTATGATGAACTGAAGGCACTGACACCCTATATTGACCTCCTCTCCCATCCATAGGTTTCCACTTATTAATCAAGTATTTTTAGATAATAGCAACACATATGCTCATCAAGCACTTTGTCAACAACATCTTTTGAATTTCCTGACTCTTCTATCCATTTTTCAGCAAACCCCTTTTTGCCTGACCCTGACTTGCAACCAAGCTGATAGATCTTTATATTCTTACCATCTATCTTGATTCTCTCCGCAAAGGCACTCCTCATGGGTTGATGTACAGCACAGAAAGGACTTACACCTGCCCCTTCACCTACACAGTATCTGTCTGTTACAGGGCCTGGTTTATTGAACTCAACAGTAAAATCTCCAAAGCCCTCTGGTAATTTCCCAAACACCTCTGTATAGTTCTTGATAGATGGTCCAAAGGGACAGTTCTTAAGACCAAAAACAAAATCTCCCTGATGAGATGACTTGCCTTCTATCATGGCAATGGGGTTGGTTGCATTTTCAATAGCAGCAAGATAATCATCAAAGGAGGCATAGCTGACCTCTGGTATCTTTTCTGCGGTTTTTATTGCATTCCTGATGAGGGTTCCTTTGGCGCTTGCTGCACCACTGAGGGTAATCATTATTTTTATCATGTCTAAAAAGCTTATGTGTGCAATATCAAGAATCTTTCCTTCTGTCATGATTCACCTCACTTTATTAGATTTTTATATTGACGCTGCGGCTGCAAGCTCATGACAATGCTTCTTGAGCTTAAGCCGTATCATCCCCAGATTTGCATCCCTTTCAGCTACAATAACAAGAAATGCGTTCTCTCCCACGGGTGAAAACATAACAGGACCATTCTCGAACTCAATCATACTCATTGTAAGTGCACCTTTACCAAGCTGCCTGCCCATGGATTCTGCTGTACCAAATCCACTTGATGCAATAGCACCCACCATATCAGTGTCAATACCTGTCCGGGCGATGCTGTCAAGCAGGAATCCATCACGTCCCACAAGACATACTGCAGTAACACTCTGCAATTTTGTAAATTCATTAAGTATGTCTTTTAATGTGTTCATCTTCGCCTCCTTTCCTGATAGTTCTAAATTTTGTTCCTCCTGCTGTATGAGACCATTAACATCATCATCTTGTATTTCTATTATCCTGTTTCCACTGTTATTCCTGTCTTTTTCATCTTTCAGTCTGAAACTCTCCATAAGGATATGACCTAATGAGGTATGTATAGTTCTATGTTTTTGTCTGCATCTACGTTCTATCTCTATCTCAGCCTCATCCCAGCAGACTATGTCATAAGCAGCCTGCTCACCTGTCTCGGATTCCGTACCAGCATCTATCAACTCTCCCTCATTAAAGTAAAGATAGCCAACCCTTCCCCTGGAAGTAACCTTCAAAGTACAGGTCTTTTTTTCCATTTCTACCAATTGAAGAAAGGTGGGCAGGGTAATGCCACGGAGATACCCTTCAGAACTGGCTGCTAATTCAAGTAATATCTTGTCCACAAGATCTTTGAAATCCAGGGGTTTCTCCAGATACTGCGATGCTCCCATTGAGTGAGCTTTTTTTCTTATTTCAGGGGTTCCATAGGCGGTCATTATGATTACAGGAATATCCGGATGATGTCTGCTCATATATGCAAGCAGTTCAAAACCATCCATTTCTGGCATCTTCAGGTCTGTTACCACAAGGTCTATTCGTGTTGAGTTCAGGGTCTCTACAGCCTTCTTACCATTTTCTGCCGTTAATGTGTTGAACTCGCTATCATATGTAGCGAGACCCTCTGAAAGACTGGTGAGAAATGATCTTTCGTCATCTACAATCAAGACATTCTTCATCTTTATATCACCCCGAAGCAATATATAGCAATGAATATGCCAGATTGAATCTTATAAAATATCAATAAGTTAGAGAATATTATGGGATAGAAAGCTACGGATTAGCTCAATATGGATAGTTCATTTTGAACTGGTGGTTCATTCTGGATAGGTCTAAACAATACCATAACGTTTTATCTTTCGTTTTAGTGTGGATAGAGATATCTTCAGAGCCCTTGCTGTTCTTGTATAGTTTCCCGAGAACTTATGAAGGGCATATCGTATATAGTTTCTTTCAACATCCTCCAGTGTAAGGAACTCCTCTCTTGAAGATGTTGCATATGGAGACCCCAGTGGCTCCGGGGCCAGTGGCATTCCAAGAAGTTCAGAGGGCCTGATAAGGGGGCCTTTATGAAGAATAATGGCCCTTTCCAGGACATTCTTCAATTCCCTTACATTTCCTGGCCAGTCATACTCCATTAATCTCGCAACTTCAGAGTCCGGAAGTCTAACTGTCTGTCCCCGGGCTAACTTTGAAATGAAATAATCACACAACTCTGGAATATCCTGACGCCGTTCTCTTAAAGGAGGGATATGGATCCTTATAACGCTGAGCCGATAATATAGATCCTGACGGAATTTTTTATCCTTTATCATGTTTTCCAGATCAATATTTGTAGTGGCTATTATCCGCACATTGACATGCCTTATATAGTCGCTCCCAAGTCTTTTTATCTTTTTGTCATCTAAGACACTTAAAAGTTTTGGCTGCAGATGTTGAGGCATCTCGCCTATCTCATCCAACAGAAGTGTGCCTCCTTCTGCCATCTCAAATATTCCCTTCCTGGTAGTTAGTGCACCAGTGAAGGCTCCTTTCTCATATCCAAACAGTTCAGCCTCTATAAGAGTGTCTGGAATGGCGGAGCAGTTTATAGATACAAAGGGAGCATCTCTGTAGGGACTGCTGTAATGTATGGCCTTGGCTATCAGATTTTTACCAGTGCCTGTCTCACCTGTGATAAGCACAGGTGCGTCAACTGATGAGGCTGACTCTATAAGTTTTTTAACCTCAGCAAGACCAGAAGAACTGCCGATAAGAACCGTTTCTTCGATTTCCCTGGCATTTTTGTAGTTCTGGATCTGTTCTGTTTTTTCCAGATCCAGGGTTCTGAATGCCCGGTCTACAGTAAGCTTCAGTTCTTCCAGTTCAAAGGGTTTTGAAAGATAGTCATAGGCACCTGCCTTTATGGCCTTTACAGCATTATCAAAGGTGGGATAGGCAGTAATAAAGATAATCTTGGTCTGCTCATTGTATTTCAGGATAGATGGACACAGTAGATGGCCCTCTCCATCTGGAAGCTTCTGGTCTAATAGTACCACGTCTATTTTTCTCTCAGAGCATATTCGAAGTCCCTTTTCACCACTGTGTGCAGTAATAACCTCCAGTGAGTTGTCTATGAGATAGTCTCTGAGTACGTCACAGAATATTCTGTCATCATCAATGATTAAAATGCTTTTATTGATTTTACTGGGCACTCCTGTGACGCCCCTCAAGAAGAGTTAAGGTTACTTCGGTTCCTATGTTTTCACGGCTTTCAATCCTTATGGTACCATTCATGCCTGTTAGCATCTTCTTAACAATCACAAGTCCCAGGCCTGTACCATCTGGTTTTGTGGTATAAAAAGGCTTAAAAAGGTTTTTTTGTTGTTCTTCAGACATACCACAACCATTATCAGCCACCCGTATTATTATCTGATTATTCATTTTGTATATACTGATTAATATTTCAGGGTTTTCTCTATCCTTCAGTGCATCTGATGCATTGGTGAGGATATTCATCATCACCTGCTGAAGTGCCCTGGGATCAGCATATACCATTTCGGCATTCTTACGAATAAGGGTTTTGATCTTGATGCCCTTTTTTTCAAAGTCTTTCATCACCATGGAAAGAAGGTTATCTATAAAAGATGAGATCTGTATATTCTGGAGTTCCATATTCTCATACATACTGAATGACTTTAAAACCCTTAAAAGATACTCCACCCTGCTTACTTCATTCAGTGCACGGTCTATATATTCTATCACCTTTTCCCTGGAGTAAATTTCTATATTGTCTCTTAGAACACTGAGGGTCATCTTTATAGAATTTACAGGATTTCCGATCTCGTGTCTTATTCCAGAGAAGATGTATCCTATATTATTCATGGTATTCACTGCCTCAGCGATAGAGTTTAGCCTCATCTTCTCAGTAACATCTGTAGCATATATCCAGAGGTACCGGTCTGATACACGGTAGACACTGTAACCGATAAACTTAGTTCCGTAGCGTAGGGTCAGGGATATTGCAGGTGTGTCAGATGTCAGGTATTCATTCATATTTGGTAATAAGAGTGCGCAAAGGGCCTTATAATCGCCTGGTTTTATTGTACTTTTGAAAAGATCTATAGCAACCTTATTCTGAAAGATTATTATCTGTTTCTTGATATCTAACCCTATTATTCCCAGGTTGATATTTTTCAGGATATTTACATAGACACATTCATCCGTATATGGGGCAGGTGTTGTGTGACAATCTGTATGTTCTCTAATAATTTCAGAGGCCATATATAGTTATATTTAAGTCTATAGTTAGACTAAGCCGATTCTCTATCTATCTTGAGTAGAACTATAACATTTTCAAAATAGAAAAGATATTGTTCCTATCTTTGTATTATTCCTTTAACTTCCTCAGAAGAAGCACAGAAAGCAGAAACTTTGAGTCTTCTTCTTTTTTTACCAACTGATAAAAATCACATTTCTCACAGGCTGAATATTTACGGGCAAAGGTGCCCTGTACCTCTCCATTACAGAGTGTGCCTGCCACAACCCAGCATGCCCTTCCTGCATTTTTCCCTCCATGAACACCATCCAGTCTTTTCTCCACTGCAGCAGGACAGATACCATTGATCTCTTCACGTTCTCCTCCAGGCTCTCTGCCACACTTCTTAAATTCCCAGCAGTTCAATTTTCTCATATTTGCCTCCCCTCCATTAACACTTATGAATTTATAATTTTCAGGATTTCTTTTTACAAAAATCCTCGCTTCCTGATTACCCCATTTGTTGTAATTATAATTTAACGGGGATAAAATTGTGAAAAAAATAACATAACATCTATTGAATTTTCAAATTTAATTGATTTATATATTTGATAAGATATCATTATATCATGCCACTTCTACAGACTCTGATTTCATCTCCAGAGCATCTAAAACAATGTTTAATCAGATCCAGGAGATAAAGTTCATACCACTTGCTTTCAGCTATTCTTTGTTATTCTTACAGCTGGATTTAGGATATAATAGGTTAAGAACACCACAGGAGGTTTTGATGTCTTCCATGGCAAGGCTGAATAAGGGGCGGAATTATAAGGCTATAAAGTGGATAACCCTTTCCATAATGATCTTTGCATCCTTTTTATTTCTTCCTGTTGCCTCTGCCAGTGACAGGTATGAGAGGGAAAGGCTCAGGATGGTTGAAAAGGATATCAAGGCCAGAGGGATATCTGACGAAAGGGTTCTCAGTGTGATGGCAAAGGTGCCAAGGCACCTCTTTGTTGACAGGAGATACCGTTCTCAGGCCTATGCAGACCATCCCCTTCCCATTGATGAGGGGCAGACCATCTCACAGCCCTATATTGTTGCCCTCATGACAGAACTCCTCAGACTGAAACCCACAGACCGTGTCCTTGAGATTGGCACAGGCTCAGGTTATCAGGCAGCTGTGCTTGCAGAGATGGTAATGGAGGTTTACACCATAGAAATCCGTGAGAGGCTTGCCAGAAAGGCCAGGAGGCTGCTTGAAAAACTGGGTTACAAAAATATAAAGGTAAAACATGCTGATGGGTATTTTGGCTGGAAGGAGTATGCCCCCTTTGATGCCATCATTGTGACTGCTGCTGCCAACCACATCCCTCCTCCCCTTGTCAAACAGCTCAAGGAGGGAGGAAGGCTTGTGATACCCCTGGGTAGCACTGTCTTTTATCAGATACTCACAGTGGTTACAAAAAAGGATGGCAAGATAATAGCTAAGCAGATTGCGCCTGTTGCCTTTGTTCCCATGGTTGGTGAGATAACAAAAAGGAAGGATTGATTTTCCCAGAATCACTAATCTGGTGTTCACTATGTTGTGATTTCTTTTATAGTCATATCTGTCTAAAATAAAATACTGATAAGGCAGGGCACCTCATAAAAATAATGCAATCCACAGGATTAGTCTATAGTGTAACCTCTTTTCAATACCCTGTCCAAATACCGAGATTTCTCAATAGAGAGAGGTATTCTTAAAATCTATTTTAGATGGTGCAACAGGTGATTCATCAGGGCATTGATGCAATAGGATTTAAATTATAACAGGACATAACCTTTTCAGCCTTAAGGTGATACATCCTAAAAATACCGATAGAAAAAGGTCTGCACAAAAGCAGGCATACAGGTATTGCCTTTGAAGGGCTTCAGAAAATCAAAGAGGTTCACCAGGAGGGTGAACCTGATTTTCTCCTCGGAGC
>JAADHP010000040.1 GCA_013151785.1 Nitrospirota bacterium
ATCACGAGCCAGAGAAGAGGGCTGCAGTGCCTTCCATGAATGAGATTCCCTTCTTCAAGCATCAGGTGCTCAGGGCATTGAGAAATAAAGGCCTCATTGATCCTGAAAGCATTGAGGATTATATTGCAAGGGATGGCTATATGGCTGCAGCCAAGGCGCTACTTGAGATGACACCTGAAGAGATAATCAAGGAGATAAAGGACTCGGGGCTTAGGGGCCGCGGTGGCGCGGGTTTCCCCACTGGTCTTAAATGGGAACTCTGTTACAGGGCAAAGGGTGATCAGAAATACATACTCTGTAATGGTGACGAAGGTGACCCTGGTGCATTCATGGACAGATCCATAATGGAGGCAGACCCCCATGTGCTGGAGGGGATGATTATCGGTGCAAAGGCCATTGGTGCAAACAAGGGATACATCTATGTGAGGGCTGAATATCCACTGGCCGTAAGAAGGCTCCAGCTTGCCATTGACAAGGCAAAGGAGTACGGTCTTCTTGGTGAGAATATTCTGAACTCCGGTTTTGATCTTGATATAGAGATATACCAGGGTGCAGGCGCCTTTGTCTGTGGTGAGGAGACAGCACTGATGAGGTCTCTTGAGGGTAAACGTGGTATGCCCATACCAAGGCCTCCGTTTCCTGTTAACCAGGGACTATGGGGTAAACCCACAGTGCTTAATAATGTTGAAACATATGCAAACATACCCCAGATAATTCTCAATGGTGCACAATGGTTCAGGAGTCTTGGTACAGAAAAGTCTGCTGGTACAAAGGTCTTTGCCCTTACAGGAGCTGTGAATAATATTGGCCTTATCGAGGTTCCCATGGGGATCCCATTGAGAACCATTATATACGATATTGGTGGTGGAATAAGAAAGGGTAGAAAGTTCAAGGCGGTCCAGTTAGGCGGGCCTTCTGGAGGCTGTATACCCGAGCATCTCCTTGACACACCAGTTACTTACGAGGATATTGTAAAGACAGGTGCAATTGTGGGCTCTGGTGGAATGGTTGTCATGGATGACTATAACTGTATGGTTAATGTGGCAAGATTCTTCCTTGAGTTTACAGCAGATGAGTCCTGTGGTAAATGTCCACCCTGCAGGATCGGCACCAGGGTCATGCTTGACAAACTGATCGAGATAACAGAAGGGAGAGGCAAGGAGGGCGACATAGAGACGCTTGAGGACCTTGCCAGGGACATTATAAAGACCTCCCTATGCGGACTCGGACAGACCGCTCCGAATCCCGTGCTTACCACAATCAGATACTTCAGGGATGAGTACGAATCCCATATCCATGAAAAGTGGTGCAAGGCAGGTGTGTGCAGGGAACTGTCCACCTTCTACATAGATGCCGAGGCATGCAAGGGATGTACGGTATGTGCAAGAAACTGTCCGGTTAAGGCTATAACCGGTGAGAAAAAGAAACCCCATGAGATAAATCAGGAATTATGCATAAAGTGCAGAACCTGTTATGAAAAATGCAAGTTTGGTGCAGTAAAGGTTGGACCAAGGGATATGTTTAAAGAGGAAGTCAAAATTGCAGATTGAAGATTTAAGAGATGATGATAAGTTTTAATGTCAGGGGTTTTAAAAAAGGTAAAGTTTGAAGCCACAAAGGGTATAGAGTAAAGTAGTTTTTTTGCAAGATTGAAAAAAAGGCATTATTTTCTCTGTGTACTCTGTGGTTAGCCTTGATACTTGATAAATTTAAGGAGGATAGATAATGATTGAGTTAACCATTGACGGTAAAAAATTACAGGCAAGAAAAGGGATGACCATACTTGATGTGGCCAGGGAAAACAATATCTACATCCCCCATCTCTGCTGGGACAGGAGACTGAAGCCCTATGGAGGATGCCGCCTCTGTCTTGTTGAGGTGGAAGGCCAGAGAAAGCTCATGGCTGCCTGTTCAACCCCTGCTGACAATGGAATGATTGTCCATACCGATACACCAACGCTGAGAAAGGCAAGGAAGACGGTCCTTGAACTCCTTCTGGTACATCACCCCCTTGACTGTCCCATCTGTGATAAGGCAGGTGAATGTGCATTGCAGGATCTGGCATACAGGTACGGGCCTTCCCAGAGCAGGTTTTATGCAGAGAGAAAACATGACCCCGAGGCCACAAGTCCGCTTATCGAGAGGAATCCGAACAGGTGTATTCTCTGTGGTAGATGTGTGAGGGTATGCTGGGAACACCAGGGAGTGGGAGCCATCAATCTTATTGGCAGGGGGTTTAATACAAAGATAAGCCCTGCCTTTGAAGAGACCCTTGATTGTGAGTTCTGCGGCCAGTGCGTAGATGCGTGTCCTGTGGGAGCCCTTGGTGCAAAACCGTATAAATACAGGGCAAGGGCATGGTTTCTGGAGAGTCATGACAGCATATGTCCCTACTGCGGGGTGGGCTGTACCCTCACGCTGGACCTCAGAGAAGGGCGCATTCTCAGGGTAAGAGGTATAGATGGCAAGGGTGTAAATGATGGTGACCTCTGCGGCAAGGGAAGGTTTGGGTTTGATTTTATCTATGGCGAGTCAAGACTGAAAACCCCGATGATCAGGAAAGATGGTGAACTCAAGGAGGTCTCCTGGGAAGAGGCAATATACTATGTAACAGAACGGTTGAAGGAGATAAAGGATACATACGGTTCCAATGCCATAGGAGCAATTGGCTCTGCACGGGCTACCCTTGAGGACAACTACATGCTACAGAAATTCATGAGAGAGGTAATAGGAACTGATAACATAGACTCCTCTGCAAGACTTGGTTACTCCTGGGTTTTAAAGGCATTTGAAGATACCTATGGCTTGAGGCTTAATCCTGTGAAGCTTGAGTCACCTATGGGCAAGGAGGTAATACTTGTCCTTGAATCAGATATTACCTCCACTCACCCTATCTTCGGACTCAAGTTCCTTGAGGCCAGGAATCAGGGGTCCTATCTGATGGTGGTGGAGCCAAGGATGACAAAACTGGCCCGTCGTTCCTCAGAATGGTTGAGGATAAGGCCAGCTACAGGAACTGTGTATCTGCTTGGTTTGATTAATTACGCACTGAAAGAGGGCGTCCACCTCAAGACAGAGCTTGAACTGGAGGGGCTTGAGGAACTGCAGAATTCAGTAAAGGAGTATACTCCTGAGAGGGTGGAGGAACTGACAGGTCTTGAGAAGGACAGATTTATTGAGGCTGCAAAGAGATTTATAAATGCCGAAAGCAGGCTTATCGCACTCACAGTGGGTGCCGCTGAAAACCAGAAGGGTATAGAGACGGTAAAGGCTGCTGCACAGCTATTGATGTTACTTAATGAGGGGCCAGAGGCACTGCAGATACCTGCTGATTATTCCAATACCTATGGTGCCTGGCTGACAGGTGTAAGACCGCTTTCGGGTGGAAAGGACCTTTACACCATGCTCTATGAGCCAGGCTCACTAAAGGCACTCTATGTGATGGGCGAGGATCCTCTTGTTACAATGCCTGATGCAGGAAGGATTGAAGAGACCTTCAAAAGGCTTGAACTTCTAATAGTGCAGGATATAAGACTATCTGAGACCGCAAAGATGGCTGATGTAATTCTACCAGCAGCAAGCTGGGCTGAAAAGGAAGGTACCTTTATAAATGCTGAAGGGATACCACAGCCAGTTCCAAAGGTTGTGGCACCTATGGGTGAATCAGTGCCAGACTGGCAGATTCTCAGAAACATAGCGCGTGTGATGGAGCATGACCTTGGAGTTATAGAGTTTTCCACCCTTAAGAACGAGATAAGCAGGATGGATACCGATTCAGGGACCCAGAAGTGGAGATTTTCACCGGTTAAATATGAACTGGAGGAACAACCCGGTAGTGAATATCCCATACTCATGATAACAGGCAACATAATGCAGCACTCAGGTGCTCTTTCTGTGATGTCAAAGAGTCTCAGCCATGTACTTTCCGATGCCTTTGTTCAGGTGAGCCCTGATGATGCACAGAAATACAGTGTTGCTGATGGTGGATTCATCAAGATTGCCTCACCAAGAGGCGAGGTGTTTATAAAGGCAAGGGTATCTGATGAGGTGCCCCAGGGTATGCTCTTTGTCCCGGTGCACTTTGCCCATGCAAGGGTGAATACCCTTGTTAAGGTTTCCACAGATGGCAGGGCACATCCCACCCCTGTAAGGATAGAACCAAGGGGTGATAATGGTTCATCACCAGTGTAGTGTATAACTGCTTATTGGCATCGAAAACAAATTGATAAGGTCTGGAGTGGGCTGAGTGCAACATACACTCAACAGTTAGCAGTGAGCAGTGGATGAGTATATGAGTATATGAGTAAAAGAGTTGATGAGTGTATGTTGTCATGCTGAACTTGTTTCAGCATCTCCTGAGATTCTGACGCAGGTCAGAATCTCAGATAACAATAATTCTCTTCTCAGTCCTCGATGTACTGTATCTCTCCCACTATAATTCTATTAATCCCCTTCAGCGTTTCAAGTGGTGTGGTAATGAATATCCTGCCACTGTCTATTCTTTCAAACAGCCCAAGCCCCGGAGTGATATCTTCCTCTCTGTTCAGACCAAGCACTGTGTTTTCCTTTATAAATATTTCGGAGGGCTTGTAGATCCTGTCTTTATATATAAGGGAGATCTCATTTAATGAAAGGCAATGGATGTGGAGGCCCTGGAAATACTCCTTGAACCTCCTGTTACGGTAATTGATCCTGTACTGGCGTGTGCGCTCTTTTACATGGGGTGAAACAGGTACCCTTATTATCCTGTGCTCATCTATGGCAGAGAGTATGTGTTCCAGTTCCCTGTCTCTCTGCAGGGCAATCACGTAATCAGGTCTGATGAGCTTTATCTTGCCTGTCTTGAGATGAAACCCGATCTCGCCAGAGATGAGCCCTGTGGTGTCAACTATGACCTGCATGGATGCCCTCTTCCTTGCAATGTCAAAGAGCACTTTTATACTTCTCAGTATCTGGGGTATCCTTTTTGATGGATTGAATACACCAACAAAAGACATATAGTCCGGTGAAGAGGATTTGAGATCATCCTGATTATGATAGAACTTTAGACTCACTGTAGCAGGAGGGCCGATTGTGGATTGTCCAATATCAGCATCAAGAAGACATACGTCTTTACCAGCCTTTAATAATGATTCTGTCAGGAACCATGAGAGCGTGGTTTTCCCTGAATCAGATGCACCAAGAAGAAGGGCAGTTGTACCAGGGCTAAGTAGTTTTTCAACTATCGTTAACCATGAGGCTTCAGAGATTATGCTCATCAATTATTTCGAGTTCAGCTATACGTTTGAAATGACCTTTATCTAAGGTTACCAAAGGTAAGTTTAAAGTTAAAGCAGTGGCTCCAATAAAAAGGTCTCTAATATCCAAAAGACTGTTTGTTTTCTTTAATAGTTGATAGATATGTGCAGCTTTTTGGGCAATTGCGGATGTAAAAGGAACAACTTCAATTACAGACAGAATATGCTCTATATCAGATATCTTTCTTTTGTCTGTAGCTCCAGCATAAAGTTCAAACACGGATATTGAAGAAAGTACAATTTCGTACTGAGGAAAAATCTTATATAAAATACTTTTTTGCTTGTTGCGCTTTCGTAGATGTTCTATCACGATTGAAGTGTCTATTAAAACTCTTTGATCTTCCATTGATTAAGATTATCCGTTGCTTTTTCAATTGCTTTAAGATCAGTTTTGTTCCAGACCGAGACCTGCAAAAGCTTTTTTCGTAGATTGGTCTTTTTTTTGCTTTTTTTCTTATTTAATAAAAATTCAATGAAATCCAGAACTTCTTTTTTATCATTATTTGAAAGAGATTGGATCTTTAAGGTAATGTCTTCAATTATCAGGTTTTCTGTCTTCATAATGCCTTATATTCTCCATGTTTATTTTAGAATTGTATCATAATTTGAAGATAAAGACAAACCCTTTTTCATTTACGAAAACTACCGGAAAGTCCCACTCAAACTCTGGTTTGGGGCTTTACATGAAATCAAAGCTTCTTACTCCTCAATCTCAGGGAATTGGTCACCACTGATACAGAGCTGAATGCCATGGCAGCAGAGGCGAATATGGGATTGAGAAGGGGCCCGCCAAAGGGATAGAGTATCCCGGCAGCTATAGGGATTCCAATGATATTGTAGAAGAACGCCCAGAAGAGGTTCTGCTTGATGGTTCTCAGAGTGAGCTTGCTGAGTTTTATTGCCTCCACAACACTTCTCAGGTCACCCTTTATCAGTGTAACATCAGATGCCTCGATAGCTATGTCGGTGCCAGTACCAATGGCTATGCCAAGGTCAGCCTCTGCAAGAGCAGGTGCATCATTTATTCCGTCACCCACCATTGCAACCACTCTGCCCTCAGCCCTGAGTTTCTTTATAATGTCAACCTTTCCTTCGGGTAAGACCTCTGCAAAGAATCTGTCTATTCCAACCTCCTGGGCAATCCTTCTTGCTGTTCTTTCATTGTCACCTGTAAGCATAACCACCTCGACACCCATTTTCTTCAGTTCCGCGATGGCCTGTCTGGATGTTTCCTTCACTGAATCGGCAATGGCAAATATTGCCTGTACCTGACCTTCCACAGAGAGGATTACCGCTGTTTTGCCCTCTGAGTTCAGATTCAATATCTGCTCTTTTACTGCCGAGATATCAATGCCTTCCTTCTCAAGGAGGTTCAGATTTCCTATAAAGACCCTTTTTCTGTCAAGCACACCGCTCACGCCTCCACCTGGTATTGCACTGAACTCTTCTGGTTCCTTCAGTTGAAGATTGTATTTTTCAGCAGCCCTGTAGATGGCCTCGGCAAGTGGGTGTTCAGATGCCTTCTCAAGGGATGCTGCAACAAGCAGCACCTCTTCAGTGGATGCTGAATTCAGTGAGATTATATCAACAAGCTCTGGCTCACCCTTGGTTATAGTGCCTGTTTTATCCATTACCACTGTGTCTATCTTGTGAGCCATTTCAAGTGCCTCTGCGTCACGTATGAGTAT
>JAADHP010000044.1 GCA_013151785.1 Nitrospirota bacterium
GCTGAAAAGACTCAGTTCTTTTAATATTTTATTAAATCCTATTGCATCAATGGGATGATGAACCACCTCTACCCCTTGTTTCAGAAGGATTGTTGTTTTCTTCAAAGGTGTTGCCCCTCTTCTGACTTCTGACTCCCGACTGTTGACTATATTCACTACACCCTGCCTTTCATCTTTTTTCTGTAATCTTCCTGAACAGTAATGTTACCAGGTTTTTCAAATCACAGTCCCTGACAGGTTAATAATGGTTCAGATATAGTAATATCCTCCACCTGTACCCTCATCATCTGCTCCATCAGTGCCTGCCCGCTCTGTTGCCTTCTCTTCACAAACATCCTCTGACTCTTCATCATCCACCTTCAGCCCCATGGGCCTCTTGCTCAGAAACCTCTGCCTTGCTTCCTCAATATGGGTTGTTAGTATAATACCACCCGTTGCACAGACAGCAGCACACTTGCCACAACTGACACACAGGTCCGGATCCTTCAGCCATGGCAGGTAGATTCCTTCTTTACTGGTTTTATACATCTTAAGTCCATGTACTATACAGGCATCAACACAGTCTGAGCAACCCTCGCATTGTTCCGGAATAACCCAGGGCAGCACCTCTTTTCCGATTTTAACCGCATTAACAGGACAGATGCTGTAGCAGGCCTTGCACTTTGTACAGTAGTCTTTCTCAATATAGAATCCGGTTTTTGTTTCCTTGACAGCATCATGGGCACATACCTCCTTGCAGAGACCGCAGAGAAAGCATTCCGAGCTTTCAATCCTGTAGATACCAATACCCGAGCAGACATTGGCCCTGCAGATCTTGTCCTTTATATGCTCCTCATACTCCTCACGGAAATGTCTGATAGTGGAAAGCACGGGATTGGGGGCAGTCTGCCCGAGACCGCACAGTGAACCCTTTTTAACTATATTTCCTATTTTTTCCAGCTTTTCTATGTCACCTTCCTCACCATTTCCTGATGTTATCTTTTCAAGTATCTGTAACATCTGATAGGTACCAATTCTACAGGGAGGACACTTACCACAGGACTCCTTCTGTGTGAAGGAGAGGAAGAACTTTGCAATGTCAACCATGCAGTTGTCCTCGTCCATAACAACCATTCCACCTGAGCCCATCATTGAACCAGCCTCAACAAGAGAGTCGAAATCTACAGGAAGGTCTAAGTGTTCCTCTGACAGACAACCACCTGAAGGGCCTCCTGTCTGTACAGCCTTGAATCTCTTTCCACCCATGATTCCGCCGCCTATCTCAAAGATAATCTCCCTGAGTGTTATACCCATGGGTACCTCAATGAGGCCTGTATTTACAACCTTGCCAGTCAGGGCAAAGACCTTGGTGCCAGGGCTTGTCTCGGTTCCGATGCTCCTGTAATGCTCTGCACCTTTCAGGATTATCAGTGGTATCTGGGAGAGGGTCTCCACATTGTTTATCACTGTAGGCATCTTCCACAATCCACTGATTGCCGGATAGGGAGGCCTTGGCCTGGGGAATCCTCTCTCACCCTCCAGAGAACTTATAAGGGCAGTCTCTTCACCACAAACAAAGGCCCCTGCACCCTCTCTGAGGGTCACTGAAAAACTGAATCCTGTACCGAGTATGTTCTCTCCAAGCAGGCCCAGTTCCTCTGCCTGCTGAATGGCCACCCTGAGATTCCTCACAGCAAGTGGGTATTCATGACGCACATATATAAATCCATGGCTGGCCCCCACTGTGTAGGCACATATAAGCATACCTTCAAGCAGACTCTGAGGGTCGCCCTCCATGAGGGACCTGTCCATGAATGCACCTGGATCGCCCTCATCACCATTGGCTATAACAAACTTTATTTTGCCCGGAGCATTCTTAGCTACCTCCCATTTTGTCCCTGTAGGGAAACCAGCACCACCACGACCCCTGAGACAGGATTTTTTAACCTCTTCCAGTACCTCTTCAGGAGACATGTTCAAAAGTACCTTCTCAAGGGCAGCATATCCATCCCTTGCAATATAATGGTATATATTACAGGGATCTATTAAACCATTGTTCCTCAAAACAACCCGGACCTGCTTTTTATAAAAGGGGATCTCCTCCATCTTCTCAATGGGGTCATTAGAGACTGATTCCCTGTACAGGAGCCTTCTGACAGGTCTATCAGCAAGGATTGTTTTATGAATAATCTCTCTTACCCTTTTATAACCTACCTTCTGATAAAAGAACCCACTCGGTTCGATCTTCATAACAGGCCCTTTCTGGCAGAGTCCCTGACAGCCTGTCTTTATGATCTCAATATCCCTGTGGGAACCTGTCAGTTCATCTTCAAAGACACTGACAATCTTTCTGGAGCCCATGGCACTGCATGCAGTGCCACAACATACCTTCACTGTCTTCTTATCTGAATTATTCATCTCCTGTTGCAGATTAAGTCTCAAACTTCTTAGTTCTTCCAAACTCTTTAGCCTTTCCATCTCTTATACTCTCCTGTATAAAAATTCTTTGTTTCTCCTATATTCCCGGGTTACTTCTTAGAACAACCTGTTGATATTTTAGAATTACCTGACATCCTACATAATTGCCCGATGGAAAATGTAACATTTGTTGGGACAGATGGGTATAGGGGTTGAACGGTTTTGAATTTTGCAAAAGATTTGCCGTGAGGGCAAATCGCAAAATTCCCTCGGAGCATGCCATGGAGGGCATGCGAGAATGATGTGAAAACCCTATACCCATCTGTCCATGAACTGACATAAAGTCAATCCGTAATTTACGGCAACATTTTTTTAATGAAAACTCCCAAACCATCTAAGCTCCAAACTCATAGGTCTTGAGATTCAACTCCTCTCTTGCTCTGTCAATATACTCAACAGCCATGTCATACATCCTTTCATGGTCAGGCTCAAAATGAATCGCCCCTTTGAACCTCTCATACCATATCTCTGTCATTATCTTGGCCACATCCTCACTGGCCTCAACAGGGGATGTTCCACCCATGATAACGGGAATACCTGAGGCAGCAAAATAACATCCCACAGCAATCTCCTTTTCAGCCATCCACTCTGGCGCAATAATCACGACAGGCAACCCACTAATCTCGTCAGATAGACCACCTTCAGAGACAATGGCTGAGAGGATGTTCAGTATCCTTGCATTATCATTGCATCCACCCAGATGCAGTATCGGTGGTATTGCCATCTCCTCACAGGTCTTTCTCAGCCCCGGGCCTGCTTCTTTCAGTATGTTCTCCGGATCAAGAAGCCCTGAGACAGCACAGGCTGCTGCCCCGCATTCTGTGGTGAGAATGAGAACATCATCCTTGACCAGTTCCTTTGCAAGACAGGTATGCACACCTGTTGCCTGTACCCTTGGATTATCACAACCAACAAGCCCAACTATCCCTCTGATCCTTCCTTCTGCAATAGCCTTGTTAAGATGTGCAAAGGAGAACCTGGCCATATCACCGTTCATATTCTCCAGAGATTCAAGAGAGAAGCCTGATAAAACCACTGTCTTGTCCTTTACCTTTTCACCCATACCTGTCCTGTTGGGATAGTTATCTATTGCAAGTGTAATAATTTCCCTTGCCGTCTCCCTTGCCTTGTGTATGTCAAAGGGTATATGCAAAACCCCTGGAAGATGTGCCTTCCTTGATGTGGTTATCACCTTTGTATGAAAATTATAGGCAAGGTCCGGAAGTGCAGGCATTATACACTGCGTATCCACAACCACCGCATCAATAATACCCATAATAAGACAGAGTTCCTGATTTGTAAACCCTCCTGCTGTTGGGACGCCCTGTCTCATACCAAAGATATCTCCCAGTGTGATTCCCTGCGCACCCTTTGCCCTGGCATGTTCAATAATATCAGGCTCTGAGATCACATCCATGAGTGCCTTTGAAAGAGCGGGGTTATGCCCTACAATAAGCAGATTCACCTCCTCATCCCTGAATATGCCGAATCCTGCCTCTGATTTATCCGGGAAGGGGGTACCAAAAAGTATATCAGCAATATCTGAAGCAATCATTGAGCCTCCCCATCCATCAGCAAGGGATACCCTGAGTGCGCCCAGCAAAAGGGTGTCAGGATCATGGTCCACTCCAATATTGGTACGATGAAGTGCCTCGGCAATCTCCCGGTCGATCCCCACAGGCACTATATCCCATTTCTCCCATCTCTGTCTCGTCTTCTCAGGTGCTCTTTTTAAGTAATTCAGAATGCCCCACTGTCTTCCAAAATCATCTATCAATCTCTCTGCCACCTCTTCGGCAAGGTGGTATTTGTCCCTTCCATCAACCTCAATCTCAAGTATTCCTGCTAACCTGTGAAGTTTTTTCGTATCCTTAATATCAAATCCTGTTATTTCACCTCTTGCAACCTTGAGAAGCATGATTGCCAGTTCCCTTGCATGATCTGAATGTGCTGCCACACCTGCAGCAGCCATTCGCAGGAAGTTCCTTGCCACAACTGTTGACAGCCTTGCTCCACATATACCCTTTTCCACACGTTCCTCACTGCTATGCACAAACCTGCATGGTCCCATATGACAGATTCTGCAGCATGCACCTGTGGCACCTGAAGGACAGGGCTTGAGCGCCTGTGCCCTGTCAAAGCAGGTCTCCATCCAATAGGATCTGCCCCATTGAATTATCTGTTCTGCCGCCTTGTTACCACTCATCCGACAATCAGGCATATTTTCCTCCCCGTATATACCAAAATTTACCTCTTAACCATAATCACCTTTTTGCCCATGTGGGCATTGACTTTGAACGGTAAAGCCAATACCTGCATCTCTTAACAAGACTTAAAAAATTTCTATTATTCATACAACTGGAATCTAAAACATCTAAAGAACCAATTATACAGGCCGAGAGGTGGTGAAGAAGGCCATGTAGCAATACCGACAGTAACATACATCAAGAAACCTCCTCTCACACCTAAAGGCCTGAAAGACTCTGTTAGATAATAATTTAATCCCATTGCATCAATGCCCTGATGAAGCACCTCTCGGCCTTGAAAATCCTTGATTTTTAAAACACGCCTCTTTCCTCACTGTCTTTATTTCCATCTCTCTTATAGAACCCTTTTGGACAGCAATGACATATCTTACTCCTGCAAACTATTTATCAGATTTGCCAGATACCCTGCCCCAAACCCATTGTCTATATTCACCACCGCAACACCTGAAGCACAGGAATTGAGCATGCCCAACAGGGCAGCTATCCCGCCAAAACTTGCTCCATACCCAACACTTGTGGGCACTGCAATCACAGGCTTGTCCACAAGCCCGCCAACAATACTGGGAAGGGCTCCTTCCATACCGGCAACCACTATCAATACTGTTGCGGCATTTATGAGATCTATGTTGTCAAAAAGTCTGTGTATACCTGCAATACCAACATCATAAAGACGTTCCACCTTGTTACCCATAGCCTCTGCTGTCACTGCTGCCTCCTCTGCCACAGGTATATCTGATGTGCCTGCCGAGATTACAAGAACGAGTCCCTTGTTCTTCTTTGACTTTTTAGTCCTCTTTCTTACAACTATCATTCTGGCCTGTTCATTGTAAACAGCATTCCTGTATCTTGCCTTTACCTTTCTGAAGACCTCCCTGGTGGTTCTGGTTACAATTGCATCATTTCCACCTTTTGTCAGAACCCTGATTATGGAGATAATCTGCTCAGGGGTCTTGCCCTCCCCATAGATGATTTCAGGTACTCCCTGTCTTATGCTGCGATGGTTGTCAACCTTTGCAAACCCTATATCCTCATAGGGCAGGGTTTTCAGTCTCTTGATGGCCTCATCAATATCAATCTGGCCTTCCTTTACCTTAACCATCAGTTCTCTGAGATGTTCATACCTCATCTGTTTTGATCACCTCGTTCATTGATCCTGTCCTGTATCCAAGCAGGTCAACAGTAACATAATTGAATCCAATCCTCTTGAGTTCCGTATCAATTCTCACTCTCAGGTCAGCATCGTTGAAGAAGGACATCTCTTCGGGCAGGAATTCCAGTCTTGCAATTCCATTGTGATGCCGAACCCTGAACTGGGTGAATCCCAGTTCCCTCAGGAATCTCTCAGCCCTTTCCACCTTCCTTAGTTTTTCCTCTGTTATTCTCTCTCCATAGGGAAATCGTGATGACAGGCATGCAAAGGAAGGTTTATTCCATGTTCTCAACCCCAGCTGTTTTGACAGGTAACGGATCTCTTTTTTTGTCAATCCTGCCTCTGACAGGGGACTCCTCACACCCAGTTCCCTTGCTGCCCTCCGGCCCGGTCTGAAATCCCTTGTGTCATCATGATTGGAACCATCCACAACATTACCTATTCCATGCTCTTCTGCTATTGTCTTTAATTTGCGGAAAAGCTCGTTCTTACAGTGATAACAACGGTTGGTACTGTTTTCAGAAAAACCCGGTATCTCAAGTTCATTGGATGAGATTACAAGATGTCTCACATTCATACTTTCTGCCAGTTCAATGGCCTCTCTCAATTCACTCTCCGGGTAGGTTGGCGATGTGGCGGTCACGGCTATGACCCTCTCTCCAAGTACATCCCTGGCCACTCTCAAAAGAAAAGTGCTGTCAACACCGCCGGAGAAGGCCACACACACACCATCCATACTGGAAAGTATCTCCTTGAGATGAAAGAACTTCTTCTCTGTTGATGTGACTTCCTGAGTTTGTAGCAACCTTTACCTCCCTTTTAAAAATCTAATTC
>JAADHP010000146.1 GCA_013151785.1 Nitrospirota bacterium
GACCTTACCCTGCTTGACATACATCTGCCGGATATATCAGGACTGGAGGTCTTAAAAGAGATAAAAGAGATTGACAGGGATTCCATAGTTATCATGATTACGGCATATGGAGATATTGAGACAGCTGTAAAATCTATCAAAATGGGCGCTTATGATTTTGTGGAAAAGCCCTTTAACATGGACAAACTCAATCTTCTGATTAGAAAATCTCTTGAGACTGTATCACTCAGAAAGGAGATAACACACCTGAAGAGCAGATTAACCACGCAGTACGGATTTGACAATATCATTGGAGAGTCAGAGGAGATGAAGAGGGTCTTTGACATGATACAGAAGGTGGCACGCTCCGATGCATCCACTGTGCTTATCCAGGGAGAGAGCGGTACAGGCAAGGATCTGGTAGCGCGTGTTATACACTATCAGAGTAAGCGTGCACAAAAACCTTTTATGGAGATTAACTGCACTGCCTTGCCTGAGAATCTGATAGAGAGTGAACTCTTTGGTTATGAAAAGGGGGCATTTACGGATGCCAAGGTGACTAAAAAAGGTCTCTTTGAGCTTGCTGATGGAGGTAGTGTATTTCTTGATGAAATAGGAGACATGAGATTAAATACCCAGGCAAAACTGCTCAAGGTCTTAGAGAACAAGACATTTAAGAGAATTGGGGGAGTGAAGGATATTGTTGTTGATGTGAGAATCATTGCTGCAACAAACAAGAACCTTGATGATGAGGTGAAAAATGGTAATTTTCGTGAGGACCTGTTCTTCAGGCTAAAGATAGTGCCTATCCATCTGCCCCCATTGAGGGACAGGGGGGAGGATATTTTATTACTTGCAAGATATTTTATTAGCCTTTATAATAAAGAATTCAGAAAAAATTTCAGGGGGCTGACCAGAGAGACAGAAAGGCTTTTTTTAGAATACCACTGGCCAGGAAATGTCCGTGAGTTGAAGAATGTTATTGAAAGGGTGATGATCCTGGAGAATGATGAGTATATTAAGCCAGAGCATCTTCCCATTGAACTTATCTCAAGGGAGAGTACTCTCAGGTCTAATATAGAGAGGCTTGAGTTTGATATCCCCCCTGGTGGGATTGATATTGAAGATGTGGAGAAGAATCTTATAATAAAGGCCCTCGAAAAGACACGTGGTAATCAGACACGGGCTGCACGGCTTCTGAACATCTCAAGGGATGCCCTGCGGTACAGGATGCAGAAGTTTGGATTGTTTGAAAACAGGGATAATTAGGAGTTAATGATATGAAGGTTCTTGTTGTGGATGACGAACAGCTGGTAAGGTGGTTTCTCCAGCGTGCTCTGACCAAAAAGGGCTATAAGGTGACAGTGGTGTCAAGCACACAGGAGGCAGAGGTATTGCTGAGGCAGGAGGATTATGATCTTATTATCTCAGATCTCAGGATGCCCACGGGTGATGGTGCACCCTTTATCAACAGGATTGTAGAAACAGATAATCATCCACCAGTAATTGCATGTTCTGCCTATATTACTCCTGAGCTTGATAAGGAGTTCAGGTTAAAAGGGGTTTATACCCTGAAAAAGCCTTTCAAACTATCAGAACTGGAAGAGGCCCTCCAGAAGGTTTTTTCTTTTTGACAAAAACCATTTGACCTTTCATAAGTGGAACTGATAAATTAATATTGTTAATATCTCTTAAACTTGTTACCCTTAGAGTGGTTATACCACTCTTTTGTTTTTATTATGGCAATCAAGGATAAGATAAGACTAAAGGTCATGGAACTTGCAAAGGAGGCTACAGAAGTGGCAGGTGTTGAGTTGTTTGATGTTGAATTATCAGGACAGGTAGGAAATCTGACAGTAAGGGTAACCATAGACAGTGAACATGGAATAGGGATTAATGATTGTGAACGCGTAAGCAGACAATTAGAGGCACTTCTTGATATTGAGGATCCTGTGCCTGGCTCATATACACTTGAGGTTACCTCCCCAGGGCTTGACAGGCCTTTAAGGAATATTCAGGATTTCAGGCGGTTCCAGGGTAAGTTAGTTCGTATTGTAACTAATGAAAAAATTGATAATCAAACTTTTTTTATTGGAAGGATTGCAAAGGTAACCAATAATACTGTTATAATAACTATCGGGAAAAAAGAACTGGGAATTCCCTATGAAATTATCAACAGGGCGAATCTGGAGATAGAACTGTGAACAAAGAGTTTTGTTACATAATTGATCAGATATGCAGGGAGAAGGGCCTATCAAGAGAGAAGGTACTTAAGGCCCTGGAGTCTGCACTTTTAAGTGCTGCCAAGAAGAAGTTTGGTGGCAAGAGAAATATCGCCCTTACCATCGACCCTGAAACATGCAGCATAAATGTATCTGCTGTAAAGACGGTTGTGGAGAATGTGACAAAACCCAAGGAAGAGATTTCAATTGAAAATGCGAAGGAGATTAACCCTGAGGTTGAAATAGGTGAAACAGTTCTGGTACCTGTGGAATTACATGATTTTGGGCGGATTGCTGCACAAACAGCAAAACAGGTTATTTTCCAGAAGGTTCGGGAAGCAGAAAGAGAGGCCATATTCCAGGAATTCAAGGACAAGGCAGGCACTATTATTACAGGCACAGTACTGAGAAAGGAAAAGAATATCTATTATGTGGATGTGGGAAGGACAGAGGCAATACTTCCCAAAAGGGAGACCCTTCCTGGTGAAAATCTGAAGCGTGGTGACATTGTAAAGGCCTACGTAAAAGAGGTAAATATTACATCACGGGGGCCTGAGATCTATCTGTCAAGAACTGTACCTGAGTTTGTGGCACAGTTGTTCAAGATGGAGGTACCTGAGATAGAAGACGGTATAGTGGAGATAAAGAAGATCGTGAGAGAACCCGGTGAAAGGACAAAACTTGCTGTGCTTTCCCACGACCCTTCTATTGATCCGATTGGAGCCTGTGTGGGTATGAAAGGCACCAGGGTGCAGGCCATTGTAAGAGAACTTCGTGGTGAAAGGATAGACATTATTCCCTGGAGCGATGACCCCAGGATGTTCATAGCACGGGCATTGACCCCGGCTACCATAGACAGCATAGGTATAAATGAGGAAGACAAAACTGCCCTTGTAGTGGTGAATGATCAGCAACTCTCCATTGCAATTGGTAAGAAGGGGCAGAATGTAAAACTTGCCATGAAGCTGACAGGCTGGGACATAGATATTATAAGTGAATCCGAATACACCAAGATGAAGCAACAGGAGGCAGAGGCTGCCTTTGGCACAGACAACAGTTCCAAGGAAGAATAATTGCTTTAATTAACCTGTGAAAAGAGACCTCTTTGATTATCCTGTCCAGTATGTAAAAGGTATAGGCCCTAAGAAAGCCCGACTACTTGCCCGTCTGGGTATCAAGAGTGTCCATGATGCCCTCTATTATCTTCCCTATCGCTATGAAGACCGCAGGTTCTCTCCTGACATCCGTTCCCTCAGATACGAGACCTTACAAACAGTGACAGGTAAGGTGCTGTCTGCTCATCTGGTGGAAACCACAAGGGGGAGGATGAAGATATTCGAGGCTGTAATTTCCGATGGCACAGCTACATTAACTGCAAAGTGGTTCAATCAACCTTTCATGAAAAAGCTCATAAGGCCAGGTATCAGCGTGGTTTTAAGTGGAGTAGTCAAAAGGAGCTTTATCTGGGGTGTGGGCTATGAGATGCATAACCCAGAATATGAAATAGTCGATAATGATGCCCAGGGAGAGAATATACATACCTCAAGGATTGTCCCTGTATACAGGACAACCGCAGGCATGAGCACAAGAACAATCAGAGCAGCAATGTTTTCCATTTTGAACCACGCAAGAGAGAATATTATTGACTATATGCCTGAAGATATCTTAAAACGAAACAGACTGCCATCATTAAAAGTGGCTATAGAGAATGTCCATTTTCCAGATTATGATAATCTTGAAGAGCTGCAAAGAGGTATAAGCCCCTATCACAGAAGGCTTTCCTTTGATGAGCTTTTTGTTCTCCAGACAGGTCTTGCAATAATGAAAAGGGCACAGTCCTATACAAAGGGTATCTCCTTTTCCGCAAAGGGTGAATTAATAAAAAAACTGATAGAAAAGCTTCCCTTTGAACTCACCAGTGCCCAGAAGCGGGTAATTAAAGAGATTCTTTCGGATATGAAGAGCCCCAGGGCAATGAATCGACTCGTCCAGGGTGATGTTGGTTCTGGTAAGACCATTGTTGCCTTTTCAGCAATGCTCCAGGCTATAGAGTCGGGTTATCAGGCAGCCCTCATGGCTCCTACAGAGATACTTGCAGAGCAGCATTATATGAACCTGCATGGGCTAATAGAGAGTATGGGTCTCAAATCAGCCCTGCTGACAGGCAGCAGAAAAGAGAAACCCCTTGAGGAGATATCCAGTGGCGAGATAGATATTGTAATAGGCACCCATGCCCTAATTCAAAAGGGTGTGAAATTCAAACGACTGGGGCTTGTTGTGATAGATGAACAACACAGATTCGGTGTAATGCAGCGGGCCCTTCTAAGAAAAAAGGGTATCAATCCTGATGTGCTTGTTATGACGGCAACACCAATTCCCCGTACCCTTTCATTGACATTATATGGAGATCTTGACTATTCCGTGATTGACGAGCTTCCACCCAACAGGAAGGCAGTCATAACAAAGCTATACAGACCTGAGCAAAAATCCCTTATATACAGTTTCATACGTTCTGAAGTAAAAAAGGGGAGACAGGCCTATGTGGTATATCCTGTAATAGAGGAATCAGAGAAGCTCACTCTGAAAGATGCCATCCAGGGTAAGGAAAGACTTGAAAGGGTATTTCCTGAATTCAGGATTGGCCTGATACATGGCAGAATGAAACCCCATGAAAGAGAAGAGATAATGAATAGATTCAAAGAGGGCAATATTGATATACTCGTCAGTACCACGGTGATCGAGGTGGGTGTTGATGTGCCGAATGCCACACTGATGCTTATTGTCCATGCAGAGAGGTTCGGACTCTCCCAGTTACATCAGCTTAGAGGACGTGTGGGAAGAGGTGCAGATCAGTCCTACTGCCTCCTGCTTGCCTATGGAAGACTCTCTGAGGAGGCAAGCAGGAGACTCCAGGTTATGGTACGATATACAGATGGTTTCAGGGTTGCTGAAGAGGACTTTAACATTAGAGGACCAGGAGAGTTGTTTGGCACAAAACAATCAGGGATGCCTGACCTGAAGGTTGCAAACCTGCTGAGGGATGCCCGGCTCCTTGAGATAGCACGTAAAGAGGCATTCAGGATTGTGCAAGAGGATCCCGAATTGATTAAACACCCTCGTTTAAGGTCTATTGTTGAACGATTCTGGAAGGACAGACTGGAGATATTCAGGACAGGTTAGGGAGGTGTCAATGAGAATCAGTGCTTTAAAAGAGTGGTTTAAGAAAGGAATAGACAGGATCATCTGGTATATCTCTCTGTTCAGCAAGCGCTTCCATGTGGAGCTTGCTGTAATGAAACTGATGTCAGAGGTGGAGGCACTGAAAAAGAGAAGACAGGAAGAACTGGCAGAGCTTGGTGAGCGTATTATGAAATGGAGAGAGACCACAGAGGCCGAGGTGTTTGGTGATAACGAAGAGATTAAAGATCTATTTAAAAGAATAGAGGAACTGGACAGGAAGATCGATGAGTTGAAGACCAAAGCAAAAGAGATAAGCACTCTGGAGGAGTAATGATTGCCTACCTGATAGTTTTTCTTTTCGGTCTCGTGGTGGGTTCCTTTCTTAATGTCTGTATCTACAGGATCCCGAGGAACAAATCCATTATATGGCCATCCTCAAGATGTCCTAATTGTAATGCTACCATAAGAGCCATTGATAACATCCCTGTAATCAGTTATATACTTCTTCGTGGCAGATGCAGGGATTGTTCGAAACCCATCTCAGTTCGTTATCCAGTTGTGGAGGCATTAAATGGGATCTTTTATGTGATTTTACTGTGGCGGTATGGTCTAAGTACAGGAACTGTGGCCTATATGGCATTTTTTTCAGCACTCATTGTGATAACCTTTATTGATTTTGATTTCCAGATAATACCTGATGTGATAACCATCCCCGGCACCCTGATATCCTTTTTACTTGCCCTCTTTATTGTTATAGACCCCTTTACCGGGCAGGCGCCTATCGGCCTTCGTCAATCCCTGACAGGACTATTGCTCGGCTTTGGCCTTTATTATGCCATTGCTGTGTTAAGTAAAGGCGGAATGGGCGGGGGTGATGTGAAGATGATGGCCATGGTTGGTGCACTTACAGGCTGGAAGGGTGTTCTCTTTACCACCTTTTTTGGCAGCCTTGCCGGTTCAATAGTCGGTATTGCTTTAATGATTTTCAGGGGGAAGGACAGGAAATCCAGGATTCCCTTCGGACCTTTCCTGGCCTTTGGCGCAGCACTGTATATCCTCGCTGGTAAGGAGATAATATATTTCTATCTGAACAGGCTATGAGAGATGCTGTTATTTTACAATCCTCCTTAAGATAGTGATTGACTATCCAGTGAACTTTACAGGCACACAGGTATTGCCTTCTCAGTCATTCTTGCATGCCATCCGTGGCTTCTGCCCCGAAAAGTCTACGACTTTTCGGGGAGCCCCATGCTCCGAGGAGAAAATCAGGTTCACCCTCCTGGTGAACCTCTTTGATTTTCTGAAGCCCTT
>JAADHP010000021.1 GCA_013151785.1 Nitrospirota bacterium
GCTCACTGTTGACTGTTCACTGCTTACTGACCTTTTAACCCATCCACCCATCTACTCATCAACCCATGTACTCATCTACTCATTAACCCATCCACTGCTAACTGCTCACTGTTCACTGTATTCACTGCACCCGGCCTTCCTTTTTTCTTACTAAATCTTTCTGGACAGCAATGTTTCATACTCAATAATTAAACCCCACCCTGCTTTCACATGTAAAGACCTGTCCTGTAATGGATCTACTCTTCAAAATAAAATATATCAACTCCACAACATCATCAGGGGATGATAGCCCGCCTCTTGCACTCCTCTCTGCTGCCCTTTCCATAGCCTCTCTTGCCCTCACTCCCATCCCCAGGGGTAGATAACCAGGAACAAGGGCATTTATCTTTATATTATACACGGATAGCTCCTTTGAAAGGGAAAGGGTAAGCCCTACAAGTCCGGCCTTTGATGCACTATAGGCAGCCTGTCCTGCACTTCCCCTTATGCCTGAATAGGATGAGATATTGATAATATCACCGCCACCATGCTCTATCATCTGGGGGAGAAAGGACCTGATAACATTGAAGGCTCCTTTCAGGTTCGTGTTTATCACCCTGTCCCATTCATCCTCAGTATATCTTATCAGGAGTTTATCTATGGTGATTGAGGCATTATTGATGATTATATCCACAGGCCCGACCCTCCTGGATACCTCTTCTGACATGGAGAGGACAGCCTGGTAATCGGATATATCACATCTAATGATATAGGCCACATTTTTTAATTCATCTTTTAATCTACAGGCCGTCTCCTCTCTTTTATTGTAATGTATAACTGTACGCACCCCTTTTGAATCAAGAAACCTCACAATGTGCTGTCCCAGTCCTCCTGTGGCTCCTGTAACTAAAGCAGTCCGCAATCCCTTGCTCCCTTCAATGCTGAAATGAGTCCTCCTATGTCCTCCTCTTCATGAACTGCTGTTACAGTGAGCCTTATCCTTGGTATTTTAACGGTGGGTACCCTTACAGGCGGTGCATAGAAACCTTTCCTGAAGAGGAACTCGGATAGTCTAATAGCCCTTTCGTTGTCTGGTACAATCACGGGAATTATGGGGGTTTCTGAACTACCAATATCAAGCCCCAGTTCTTTCAGACCTGACACAAGGTGCTCCCTGTTCTGCCACAGCCTTTTAATTCTTTCTTTATCACGCTGAATCATCCTTATCGCCTCAATAGATACAGCTACAGCATGGGCTGGTAGTGCTGTTGAATATATAAGCGAACGTGCCCTGTTTATCAGGAAATCTATTATCTCCTCCCTGCCTGTCACAAAGGCACCCACTGAACCCAGGGCCTTTGAAAGTGTACCCATCTGGATTATGAATGGTTCAGGCTTTATATTATAGTGGTGAAGCACCCCCCTTCCCTCTCCAAGCACCCCTGTGGAGTGTGCCTCATCCAGATAGAGGAGACAGTCAAACTCCCCTGCCAGTTTGACAATATCTCTGATGGGTGCTATATCACCATCCATACTGAAGACAGAATCGGTAATTATAATCCTCTTTTTGTCGGGATGTTTTTTTATCAATTCCCTGAGATGCCCTGTGTCTGCATGTCTGTAGACAATGACCTCTCCGCGGCTCAGACGGCAACCATCTATTATGCTTGCATGGTTCAGTTCATCACTGAATACTACTGTATCCCTGTCGCAAAGGGCAGCAATGGCCCCTGTGTTTGCAGCATAACCAGAGTTGAAGAGAATGGTCATCTCTGTTCCCTTGAATTCAGATATAATGCTCTCTAATTCCCTGTGTAATTCTGTGCCTCCGGAAAGAAGCCTTGATGCCCCAGCCCCCACCCCATGGGTCTTTACCGCACTTATAGCCCTGTCTATCAGTGCCCTGTCATTACAAAGGCCAAGATAATCATTGGAGGAGAAATTGACAACCTCCACACCCCTGATCTTTATGATTCTGCCCTGGGGACCCTCCCGGTCAATTATCCTCCTGTAAAGTCCCTGCCTCTGTAACTCTCTGATATATCCCTGAAAATCCCATCTGTCCAGCATTATAGATGATAACATCTAACATCCCCTTTAGTGAAGTACAGGGTTACACCTAATTTGTCGTTTGCCACCCCGAACTTGATTCGGGATCTCTCGTATGTGAAAAGACCAGATGCCGAAATAGATCCTGAAACGAGTTCAGGACAAGCTTCGGCATAACAAATGAGGTGTCATTCTGAGCTTGACTCAGAATCTCAAGAGATGCTGAAACATGTTCAGCATGACAGAAGGGAAACGAGGATCCTGAAACAAGCCTGTCCTGAACCTGTTTCAGGGTTCAGTATGACAATATTACTGCTCACAGCTTACTGCTTACAGCTCACTAATCTTCACTCATCCACCCATCAACTCTTTTACCCATCAATCCATCTACTCATCCACTCATCTACTCATCCACTCATATACTCATTCACTCCTGACCGTTGACTGTATTCACGGCACCATGCCTTCTTTTTTATAAATCTTTTCCGCAATGTCTGGACATACATACTCATTTAAATATCTCCTCCATCTATCCCATAGTTCCAGCATAGAGTCTATCGGATATGATAGTAAAAACAAGGAATCCTACAGGCATATTCAAGTTTCACCAGAAAAGAGCCGATAATATTAATGAATACTGTGGAAATGGCAGGAGGCATTTTTGAGGGGCAGCAGGATCATAATCTATTGTCTTTTGATTGTATTTTTAATAACGCCATCTGTACACTCCAGGGCTGCTCCAGACACGCATATTATACTCCTCATGGATGCCTCAGGCAGCATGAAAAAGACAGACCCCCGGAATCTCAGGCTTGATGCAGGAGAACTCTTTGTGAGACTGCTTGATGATAGCTTTGCATTGTCAATCCTTTCTTTTCACTCAGAGGTAACAATGCTTGCCCATAAAAAAAACCCTGTTAAAGATCGTAATAGACTGATAAAAAAGATCAGAAGCATCGGTTCTTATGGCCTTCACACTGACCTTTATAGTGCCCTTCGGTCAGGCATTGAGGAAGCAACTGAGTTTAACGGCAAAAATATAATAATCCTTCTCAGTGATGGCAAGATGGACACAGGCGACACCTCCAGGGATGCAGAAAAGAGAAGGCTGATAAAAGAAGAACTGCTTCCCCTTGCCAAATCCAGGAACATACCCGTTTATACAATTGCCTTCTCTGAGCTTTCAGATAAGGAACTGTTAAGAGAAATCGCCATCAAAACCAGTGCTATCCCCTTTATGGTAAAGTCGGCATCTGAGATTCATCGTGTCTTTACAAGAATATTCAATGAGATAAAACAGCCTGATTCATTGCCTGTGAGAAACAGGGAGTTCCTTGTTGACAGTTCAATAAAGGATATAAATATTGTGGTAACAAAGCAGGCCCCAGGCAGGGAGATAGTTCTTGAGGATCCTTTTGGAAAACGCTATACATACCTCAAACATCCAGCATTCATGAGATGGTTCAGCACAACCAGATTTGAGATGATAGGGATGGAGAAACCCGAGCCAGGCAGATGGAAGATCCACTATAGTGCCAGGGAAGGCAATCAGGTGTTTATCCTGACTGATTTGAAGCTCAAGGTAAATAAAATTGAGAATATCTATTACTTAGGTGAACAACTCTACATTGAAACATGGCTTGAGGAAAAGGGGCAAAGACTGGACAACATTCCCATACTGCTCAGAAATATCGAGTTTTCAGCCATTCTGAACACAGACAGTAGGCTCAAGAAAGAGATAACCCTCAGGGACGACGGTGTAGCTCCTGACAGGATCAAAGAAGACGGCATATACACAGAAGTGGTAAAGATGGATGAAGAAGGTGATTTTCTACTGAGAATTGTTGCCAGAGGTAAAACCTTTGAAAGAAAAATAGAAAAACTCTTTACTGTTAGAAAAAGACAACCCCCCGAAACAGGAAAAGATACCAGAACCGGAAAAACAGTTTCCCACAAAGACATATCAAAGAAACCACCGGAAGGCAGCAATACCCGGGAGGACCCACTGCAGGATGGTATGTCATGGAAATGGGTGATAATTAAATTTATCATTACCAACATGGTTATATTTGGTATAGCAGGAGGCATATTCTTTATAAAGAAGAAAAGAGGCCTTTCCGTAACCACACTATATAGCAGGATATCAACTCTCCGGTCCCTGCTGAAGAGGAGGAAGAATGAGGATTGACCCACTATTATTTCTGTTCATGATAGAAGGCATAGTTCTACTCTCTATGTTTGTCCTGTATCTACTTTACAGGTTAAAAAAACAGAACATGATAAAGACAGAGGCTTCGGAAGAAGAACTCTGTAATACAGAAGAAGAGATTCAACAAGACAAACCCCCTGAGGAGCCTGACACCAACAGAGATTCAAATTCAGATATGAATGCAGATATAACAGTTCTGGATATGTTTACAAAACAACGCAAACGTTTTGCTGACATTCTGGGAACCCAGGAGATAACAGAACAATTAAAAAATAAACTCTCTCAAATTAAGGATAAAAACGTGGACCTTATAGAAAGGATCATCACACTCCAGGACAGTGGCATACCTGAGGAGGATGTAAATTCACTGATACAATCACTTGAACAGACCAACAAGGAGTTGACTCTTTGTGTAGAGACACTTGAGAAGGAAAATGACAGACTATTCAAAAAACTCAAGGCCTATGAAGAGGAATTTGATAAGATGCAGAGTCAGATTATGGATAAATTCGAGATCAACATAGAGGTAGATAATTCAGAGGAGGTAGAGAATCTCAAGGAGACTATTAAAGAAAAGAACCAGGAGATAGAGGAACTACAGAAGCAGTTAAAAGACCTTGAAGCTGAGTATATGGTTCTGTACAAACAGCTTCATTCCTGATCCTTCTTTTCAATAAACCTGTCCAGAATCTTTCCTTCATACTCGGGGAAGTCATCAAGATAGAAGGGTTTCTTTCTTATCATATTCAGCTTCAGGATCTTGAAGTTGAGTTGTCTTATTCTTCGCAGCCTCTCTTTATCATCATCAAGGGTGTCAATCAGTTCTTTAAGGGAGATGATCTCCTTTCTCAGTTCAAGCTCAGGTGGAAGGCAGTTTGCATTCTTTAGCACCCTGTAGGCCATCCTCAGATCCTCGGGAAGCCATGTGTCGTCATCAATCTCCAGGGGTCTGCCCTTATTGGGCAGGTCATCAAAGAGCCCCTCCTCAATGGCCTCCTGAATCTTCCTCTCTGCTATCTTCCTGAATATATCCATCTTGTATTTCCTCTCTATTTATTTCCTCACCAGGAATCCTGTACTCCTCGGATGCCCATGCACCAAGGTCAATCAACCGGCATCTCTCTGAGCAGAAGGGCCTCCAGGGGTTTTCCTCCCATGTGGTAATGGTCTTACATATAGGACATCTTATCTTCAATTGTCAGTCTCCAGCCTTTTGACAATTATTGAGCATATAAGCCCGTTTATTCCTCCTGTTATTATACCAAGAAAAAGTATCACTGGTGACAGGTAAAGTATGACCTCATATCTCCTGACAAAAAGCAGGTATGCAAGTGTAAGCTGTGTGAGGTTATGAAAAAAGGCCCCGATCAGGCTGAGACCAAAGGGGCTGAATGCCTTCCTGAAGGTCTTATATGCACCGGCCATGGCTATGGTACTCACTGTTCCACCTCCAAGGCTCATCACAAACCCTGGCCCCAGAAATGTACCAAGGAAAAGGGAGCCAAGAAAAACCCTTATAAGTGTTATCATCAACCCTGTCCTGAAACCGTAGAGTATAATTGCTGTGAGGGTAATGATATTTGCAAGACCGAACCTCAGCCATGGAAGTGGTGAAGGTATCAACCGCTCTATGGCATGAAGCCCGATGGCATATGCTGCAAGCAGGGCTATCCTTACTCTATCCTGTGATTGCATCAATCTGGGAGTCGTCCTTTCCACCTATTGTTACAACCACTCTGTTTGGAAGACAGACAATAGCACCTCTGTCCTTCCATCCCTGTAACACACAATACTTCTTCGGGCATGGAGAATCCACCACCCTCACCTTCTGATCCTTTATTTCAACGATTGTATAGCCCAGAGGGCCTTTCACCTTTACCCTCTGATCCTTTAGAAGTGAAAGCCTGTAAACAATGCGCCCCTCAGCCTCAACAGTAACCGTTGTGCTTGCTGGCATCAGTCTCTGGACAGCCGCAAAGCCTGTGAGGGAGATAAAAAGAAGGCTCACCAGAAGCAACCAGTCAAATACAGTGGTGGTTTTAAAAAGCTCTCTTATCCTTATTTTGTTTACCTCCTGTCCTCAGTAGTGTCTGACAAAATATCATGCTCCATCCTGAACTTCATCAGGACAGGCCTGTTTCATCATCTCCCTTTCCCTTTTGTCATGCTGAACCCTGTCCTGAACTTGTTTCAGGATCTGTTTCAGCATCTTTGAGATTCTGGCCTTCGCCAGAATGACATCTGAGACAGTGTAACATCTAAAACAGAGTCAGGTTGACAGAACGAGCCGAATCCATCTGTAAGAATAACGAAGAATTGCTGAAAGCAGTGGTATGGTGGAGTCTGAACGGTTTTGAATTTTGCACAAGATTCACCAGGAGGGTGAATCGCAAAATTCCCTCGGAGACGTGCATGGATGCACGTCGAGAA